>DASUEF010000001.1:0-16575 GCA_036275215.1 Limnobacter sp.
GCCCGCTGGTTTTTCTTCGGACAGCCGTCCCCGACCAGTGGGCATCGAATTCTTGGGAAGACGCTGGGATGAAGGGCGATTGTTCGGATTGGCTTACGCCTACGAACAATTCACCAATCACCGCAAGCCACCAGAGTTTTACCGGTGACTCCGGTCAAGCAGCGCTTCCCAACTTTGTGGATGAACCCGCTCAGGGTGAGCTTGGAACCGGCCTAGCGACTGAACAACAACAGATTTGCCGTGTTTCGACTGTCGCCAACCAAGCTTGCAGTGGCCGCATTCTTGATGACAGTGACCACGTCTCTGGGTGCAACACCTTGAGAGAGCAATTTGGCGGCAGCGCCCGCCACGTGGGGGGACGCCATCGAGGTGCCACTCAAGCTGCGTTGCGCATTGTCGTTGGCAATGTCGGCTGAGACAATGTCGGAACCTGGCGCAAACAGATCCACACAACTGCCAATGTTGGAGAAAGAAGAACGTCGGTCGTTGATGTCGGTGGATGCCACCGTGATGGCCACAGGTTCACGCGCTGGCGAAAATCCACATGCATCGCGCGAATCGTTGCCAGCGGCGACCACCGCAACAATGCCCGCATTGTGCGCGGAGCGAATCGCTTGGTCCAATGCGCTGGAGGCGCCACCACCCAGGCTGAGGTTCATCACCGCGGGCTTTGCATGGTTTTGAATCACCCAGTCGATGCCGGCGATTGTGGTGGACGATGTGCCGGTGCCCGAACAATTGAACACCCTTACCCCATGCAAAATGACCTGCTTGGCCACACCAAACTGTGTGCCACCGAGCGTGCCCGCAACATGAGTGCCATGGCCATTGCAATCCGCTGGGTTGCTCGATGGGTCCATCGGATTGCCAGGGTTGCTTGACGATGGGGGCGGTGTGTTGGGTGAGCCAAACAATCCGCCGCCGAGCAATCCGCCGCCACCTCCGAAAAATCCACCACCCAACAAGCCACCAGAGCCGCCTGCCGTGGCGTCAAATCCGTTGCCCACACGGCCAGTGAATTCTCGATGGGTGGCACGCAAACCTGTGTCAACCACATAGGCGTGTACATTGGCTCCAGATGCTGTGTAGGTGTACTTCATGTCGCGGGCGTTTTCTCGGGTTTCCAACCGGTCGAGCCCCCAGACGGGATTGCTTTGTGAGGTGTTGTTGATCTGAATGGTTTGATCTTGCTCCACGTAGGCCACCAGCCCACTGCGCTCCAAGCCCTGTGCAATGTGATCGGGCAGTGTGGCTGCAAATCCTTTGAATGCATGTTGATAGCGAAAGCTGATCTGCTGGGGGGTGAGCCCAAGCTGTGTTTGCGCGCGCTCGAGCAAGCGTGGCGTGCTTGTGTTGGTGGGCAAATCCAGTGCCTGGCGAAGGGTCTGCTCGTTTTTTAGCACAATGATGTAGTGGTTTGGTATGGCCTGTGCATGGGCCATGGACATGTGTGGCAAGCAAGTCAGGCCAGCGATCACAGACAAGGTTTTAATGTTCATAGCGGCTCGGTAAGTGGTCGGTAATGTTACACAGCGTCATCAATGTACCAACACACTTTGACATTGTTTGAACTGCATTGTGAATAATCGTTAAATGTCACCTGTTTTTGGGATAGGTCCGCCTGGTAAGGCATCTAGAAGGGCTTGCGGATGGTTTGAAGAGGATTTCTTGTAAGCATTTTGCTCACATTCATGCTTGTGAATTCAACAGCCTGTAATGTTGTGCAATGTTGGTGAATTGGCCTTGTGTAGAGTCAGCGGCACTGAACGCTCTATTGCTTATTCATCAAAGGTCACTGCCATGAATTCCTCCCTGAATCACATTTACCGCGTTGTATGGAACACCACCCTGTGCCTGTGGCAAGTTGTTTCGGAGGTGGCACGGCGCGGTGGTAAAACGCAAAGCGAGCAGCGTCGATCACGTCGCCTGAAGGTGGGTGCAGCGGCCGTGGCAGGTGCCTTTGCCGGGCTTGCCAGTATCGCAATACCCAGCGTTGCGTTGGCACAGCTGCCCACCGGTGGCCAGGTGGTGGGTGGGCAGGCCAGCATTGTGCAAAGTGGCAACGCACTGAACATCAACCAAGGCACTGATCGCGCAGCCATCGATTGGCAAAGCTTTAACGTGGGCCAAGGCAACACGGTGAACTTCAATCAACCCAGCGCAAGTTCAATTGCATTGAACCGGGTGTTGGGCAACGACGTGTCCGTGATCCAAGGCGCAATCAACGCCAACGGCCAAGTGTTCCTCGTCAACCAAAACGGAATTCTGTTTACCCCCACAGCGCAAGTGAATGTGGGCGGCATTGTTGCCAGCACACAAAACATCAGCACCGCTGATTTCATGGCGGGCAAGCACACCTTTAGCGGCAGCAGCACCGGCACAGTCACCAACCAAGGCAATATCACCACCAGCAACGGCGGCACAGTTGCACTGATTGCAGCAAAGATCATCAACACCGGCACTATTACGGCCCCACAAGGCACAGTGGGCCTGGCAGCAGGCAACACGGTAACACTCGACCTGGGTGGCCCAGTCAAAATCCAGGTAACCCAAGGTGCGCTGAACACCGCCATTGAACAAGGCGGCGGCATCGTGGCCGACGGCGGGCAAATCTACCTAACAGCCAAAGCAGCGGGCAACCTGGCGGCCAGTGCGATTAACCACAGTGGCTTGACGCAAGCCAACACGATTGCCGGACTGAAAGGATCAATCCAGGTGCAGGCAGACTTGGTTGCCCAAACCGGTGACCTGGTTGCAACTGGAAACACCGAAGGTGGCAACATTGATGTGCAGGCGGGTTTGTTGATTGACAGTGGCAACACCACCGTGGATGGTGCAATCAAAGGCGGGCGAATTGCTCAGCGCGCCAGCGAAATTTTACAGAGCCAATCGGCTCGCCTAAGCGCCAAGGGCACTGGCACTCAAGGCCAGGGCGGTCAAATCCAGATCCTGGCCTCCGGCATGGCCCAAAGCCAAGTACAGGCCTCTGGCGAAATGAATGCCAGTGGTGTAGCGCGTGGCGGAAGCCTGGATATCACGGCCAAGAGCGTCACGCTCAGTGGCGCTGTGACAAACACCAGTGGCAATCAACAAGCGGGCAAGCAACGCATTGGTGGCGGCTGGCAGGGTCGCGAGGAAGACATCGCCAACGCGCACACGACCAAGGTGTTGAACAGCACGCTCAACAACAGCGGTCAAAACGGCACCGTGGTGGTGTGGAGCGACGACAGCACCGCTTTTGGGAGTGCATTGAATGCGACCGGCAGCGCGGTGGAAATTTCTGGCAAAGAAAATCTGGCCATCGACACCAGGAACATCAAAGCACAAACCCTGTTGCTGGACCCCAAAAACATCGAAATTAAAACCATTGACCCAACGATCAACGCCTTGACGATTGTTAATCCCAACAACAATTCGGGTGATTCTTTTGGAATCGGCTTTTTGAGGCTGGGCAATGGCAACTTGGTGATCACAGCACCGGGCAGCGACATCGTCGGTGCATCAACCATTCAAAACGTGGGTCGGGTTTATTTGTACAGCAGCACTGGCAACTTGATTTCTACTTTGTCGGGTGTAAGCGCCGAAGATGAAGTGGGTCAATCGTCACGGATTAACCCAGTGGGCGCAGGCAACGTCAACTTTGTGATTCGCGCAACGAATTTTGACAACGGGTCGGCGATGAACGCAGGAGCAGTAACCTGGGTGAATGGATCCACAGGTCTCAATGGCATGGTGAGCAGCATCAACTCCTTGGTGGGCAGCACCTCCGGTGACAATGTTGGCTCGGACTTCACTGGACTGACCAACGGAAACTATTTGATTCGTTCTCAGTTTTGGAGCAATGAGGGCGCAGCCAGTGCAGGTGCAACAACTTTCGCGCGTGGAGATGTGGGTATTTCGGGCGTTGTCAGTGCCTCCAATTCCCTGGTGGGGACCACTGCGTCGGACTTTATTGGTGGGGGCACGGTGCTTGAATTGTCCAATGGCAATTACGTACTTGCCAACAGAAACTGGAGCAACGGAAGCCGAGCCTTTGCAGGCGCTGTGACCTGGGGCAGTGGCACGTCGGGTGTGATTGGGGAGGTCAGCAGCAGCAACTCTTTGGTGGGTACCCGCGCCTCTGACCAAGTTGGAGCCAGCAATCGCGTGTTCGCGGTGGGTGAAGGCAATTACGTTGTTGTCAGCGAATTGTGGGACAACAACTTGGGTGACACCGCTGTGATCGACGCTGGGGCGGTGACCTGGGGCAATGGCACAGTGGGTGTGAAAGGCGTCATCAACAGCGAGAACTCCTTGATTGGTGGCCGAGCAAGCGACCGTGTGGGGCTAATACCGGCCATCAATCAATTTACACCCGCAAAAGTTGGCCTGACGATATTGAGCAACGGCAATTATGTGGTGATAAGCAACGCTTGGGACAATCCTGCCGGGGCCATGGATGTGGGGGCTGTGACTTGGGGCAGTGGCAGTGCAGGTGTGACTGGCCTCATCAGCTCGACGAATTCTTTGATCGGTGGTTTGGCTGGTGATTGCGTCGGCTCCGACGGGGTTGTTGAAGTGGGCACTGGCAATTACGTTGTACAAAGCTCAAATTGGGATCGTCTTGTGCCGGGCGCCCCAATGGCCGCCCCCAGTACGATTGTCGACGCTGGCGCGGTGACTTGGGGCAATGGAATGACTGGCCGGACAGGTGTTGTCGATAGCACCAATTCGCTGGTGGGCTCCTCTGCGGCCGACAGAATTGGTGCAGAAATGCCGGGAGCCATCACAGAACGCAGGTCCATTGTGTTGCTTAGCGATGGAGATTACGTTGTGCGGTCCAGAGATTGGAACAATGGCAGCATCACGGATGCTGGCGCTGTCACATGGGCCAGCGGATCTGCCGGTTTGACTGGTGAAATCAGCAGTTCCAACTCACTGGTCGGCGCGTCTGCCAATGACATTGTTGGCGCTTTTGGTGTCTTTGCGCTGCTTGGCAATGGCAATTACGTGGTGGTTAGTCCCACTGCGGATAGGAATGGCGTCGTGGATGCTGGCGCTGTGACGTGGGGCAATGGTGTCAGCGGTACTGTGGGTGTGGTGAATTCCAGCAATTCGCTGGTTGGTAGCTTCGCCGGCGATGGCGTGGGTTCTAACGGCTTGGTGCGGCTCAGCAATGGCAATTATGTCTTTTCTAGCCAATCATGGGACAACACCACCGCAGCGCCAAACGCGGGCGCAGTGACCTGGGGCAGCGGCACCAGCGGTGTGTCAGGCGTTTTGAGTTCTGAGAACTCCTTGGTTGGTACCAGCGCCAATGACAACGTGGGATCAACCGGCGCTGTTTTTGCCTTGACCAATGGCAATTATGTGGTGCGCACCATCACATGGGACAACAGCGATGTGGTAGACGCGGGTGCCGTGACCTGGGCCAATGGAGAATTTGGACTTCATGGCGTCATTTCGGCCGATAACTCACTGCTTGGAAGCACGGTCGGTGATTCTGTGGGTAGGGAAGGCATCACAGAGCTGTCCAATGGCAACTATGTGATAAGAAGCTCAACCTGGGACAACGGCAGCGCAACAAACGCTGGTGCAGTCACTTGGGGCAGTGGCACTTCTGGGGTAAGAGGGGTTGTGTCCTCCCAAAATTCGCTGGTGGGCTCTAGCGTAGACGACTCAGTTGGCACTGGTGGCATCGGCATTGTGGTGCTTGGCAATGGCAACTACTTGGTTAGGTCTCACTCTTGGGACAATGGCAGTGCCATGAATGCGGGTGCTTTGACATGGGGCAATGGCAGTGTAGGTGTCACTGGCATAGTGAGCTCCACGAATTCACTGGTGGGCACTTCATCCAGCGACTCCGTCGGCAACGGCGGGGTGACGGTGTTGAACAACAACAATTTCGTTGTGATCACTCCCGGATGGAACAACGGGTCCATCGTTGATGCCGGGGCTGTTACCTGGGGCAGTGGAGCCTCTGGCGTGAGTGGTGTGGTCAGCAGTGTCAATTCACTGGTGGGCACCATGGCTTCCGACTCGGTTGGTAGCGATGGCATTTTTCAAAGTGATCAAACAGACAAATACGTGATTCAAAGTGGCCTTTGGGACAATGGCACCATCAGCAATGCTGGCGCGTTTACCTTTGTAGATTCTACAAATGGCATTTTGGCGGGAGGCACCTCTAGGGGTGGTTCTGTGACTCAAACCAACTCCATCTTGGGAAGCAGGTCCAGCGCAGTTCAGTTTGCCCCCAGAGCTGGCTTCGTGGGTGATCGATTCGTCTTCCGTGATACTGGCACGCCCCAAGGCGGCACGGTTTTTATAACCGACGGCACCACTTCGACTGGAACCGGTGACGCTGTGGCAAGCGCCACATTTGCCAACAATCCCAGCGGCAACAGCACCATCACCCCTGCCGCGCTGGAGGCTTTGTTAAAAGATGGAGTTGCAGTGAAGTTGCAAGCCAACAACGACATCACGGTGACGAGCGCAGTCAATGTGCTGCCAGCGGGCGGCATCACCGCAGGCGACTTCACTTTGGAGGCTGGACGCAATGTAACGATTAATGCTGCTGTGCTCACTGGTGGCGGTCGGTTGGTTGCGATTGCAGGCAGCCCCAATGCATTGGCCGAACAACGTGATGCCGGTAACCCGACCATCACATTGGGTGCGACTGGGTTTATCAACACTGGCAGCAGTGCCGGCATTTTTGCCCCCATTCATTTGGCAGCGTTGGGCAGCAGTGGTCGTTTTGTAAATCAAAGCCCCAGTGCAACGCCATTCTCAAGTGGGGTGACGCACATCTATGTGCCCACCTTCAACACCACAGATTTGACGGTGGTCAGCCTGGGAGCGTTGGCAGATCCGCGTGCCCCAGTGCCCGCCAAGCGCTACAACACCACGTTCAACCTCACCACGCAACAGGCCTCCTCGACAACAGCCAGCCTCAGTGGCCTGACCGGGTTGAATTTGCTGTACGCCGTCGCACCAAGTTTGACTGTGGCACCTGCAACCGGGCAGACAGGGGTGGTTGGGCAAACTGTTGCCCTGAGCACCACACGCACACTGAATGGGTTTGTAGACGGGGACACCGAGGCCACCTCGGGCATCACTGGCGCAGCAGCGTTCCGCGTGGCGGGTACAACACCACCCACCACACCGGGCGTTTACGATGTGGTGTACAGCACAGACAACAGCACCCTGGAATCCACACTGGGTTACCTGTTTGAAGACGCTGCGACGCAAGTTGGTGAACTCACACTGACTGCTGCACCAGCAAATCCTGTGGTACCTGGTCCTGTGTTGCCAGGCCCTGTATTGCCAGGCCCTGTGGTGCCCGGTCCCGAATTGCCAGGCCCTGTTGTACCAAGCAACCCAGTGATCCCCACACCGTCCGCTGCCCCAGTGAACACACCCGCAGTGATTGCACCGATTGCTGCCGTGAGTCAGATTGGACTGACCGATGCACTGCCCAATGTGGTGGCAGAGCGGGCCTCCACGCAGATTCAAAGTTCTGGGGATACCCCAACTTTTGTGGTGACAGATGGGCGAGCTGTGGTCACAGGTCCGGCGCAATTGCGGGTGATCGACGGCGGGGTGAATTTGGGTGGTTTGGCGTCATCCAACCTCAGCCAACCCAGCGACGAGAAAAACCAATAACAACAATTTAATTCAGGAACTTAAAACATGTCGAATACTGTAAAACGCTTGGCCTTGGTCAACGCATTGGCAGGTCTGGGTTTGATGGCACCTGCCCTTGGACAGGCGGCCATGCCCATTCTGGCGCAAGCTGCGATTCCCGACGCGGGCCGACTCGATCGTGAGTTGCAGCCCCCCCTCGAGGCGCCCAAGCCTGGGGTGGGAATTCCTTTGCCAGGGTTGTCGCGCATTCCTGTTACACCCGGCGGAGAAAAGGTTCAACTGCAGGGCGTGCGGTTCACCGGCAACACGGTGTTCACCAGCGAAGCATTGCTGGCTGTCATTTCATCCCAGTTGCAAAAACCTTTGGATTTGGCGCAAGTCAGCGCCTTGGCCGAAGACATCTCCCGCCATTACCGTGACCAGGGATATGGGTTTGGACGCGCATTCATACAAAACGACAGTTTGAAGGATGGTGTGTTGACCATCCGTGTGGTGGAGGGCGCTTATGGTCGAAAGACCATCAAGGCTGACAGCGACACACGCACAGCCCAGGCCAGTGCATTTTTGGACGGTGTGGTCCCAGGGGCTCCCATTTATGTGCCTGATCTTGAGCGTCAGATTTTGATTCTGGATGATCAACCCGGCTACGACGTGCTGCCTGTGATCAAGGCAGGCACACAAACCGGGGAAGGTGATTTGGATGTGAACGTGACGCGCACACCCAAGGTCACGGGCAACATCAGCGTAAGCAACCATGGCAACCGCTATACAGGTTACTTTCAGGCCCGAAGCTCAATCAACATCAATAGCCCGTTCCGATTTGGCGATCAAGTTCAAATCAGCTCCTTGGTCAGCGATGAAAATCTGAGTTCTGTTTCCGCCTCTTACAACACGCCACTGGGCACCTCAGGATTGCGAGCGACGGTGGGGGTTAGCCGCACCGACTACGAGTTGGGTCGCGAATTTTCCAACCTCAATGCCCGAGGTGAAGCGGAGGTATTAACGGCAGGCTTGAGTTACCCCATTGTCCGTTCACGTCGCCAAAACCTCACCGCTGCGGTCACTGTTCAGCAAAAGGATTTTTTTGATGAGCAGCGTGCAGTCAATTCGCAAGTGTCTCGTTCCAGTGACAGCATGTCCTTGATTCTCAATTTTGATCAATTGGGCAATGGTTCTGTGACTTACGGCCAAGTGGACACCACGTTCGGCGATTTTGATGGACCAGCCAATGATCCAGGACGCGTCAATGGCGATTTCATGCGGATCAATTATGATTTGGTTCATCTGCGCTCGGTGGCTTCCAATTGGAGTGTTTCTGCGCGTTTGAGTGGTCAAGTGGCGGGTGACAACCTGGACAGCTCGGAGAGCTTTTCTTTGGGTGGCCCCTTTGCGGTGCGTGCTTATCCCACCGGGGAGTCCACCGGCGATGAGGGCAATGTGATTCAGCTGGAATTGAGGTACCAAACACAAAGCCGATTTAGCCCATTTGTATTTTATGACGCGGGCAATGTGCGCACCGAAGACACCCCAACAGCACCTGGCAAGAACACACGCACCTTGACCGGTGCCGGTGTGGGTGTGCGTTATCAAGATGGCCCATTGAGTGCAGACTTGATGGCGGCCAAGCGTTTGTCCGGTGGTGCATCACAAAGCGACCCCCGCGACGATTCCGTGACGGCGTGGATGTTGCTCAGGTACTCGTTCTGAACATGATGCAGCCTTGGCGTGTACAACTTGACGATTTGATGCAATCCCATCGAACCCCCGCAGAGCTTGAGGCGGGTTTGATGGGACTTCGAGATGTGCACGGCCCCAAAGTGTTTTATTTGGCGGGTGAATGGCTTTTAAGTCGAGGGGCATTGGTCAACGCGCGCGAATGGCTTGGGCGAGCGTGCAATGAGATGCCCAACGATGTGCTGGCGGCCCATAACCATGCCGAGTGCATGCGTTTGCTGGGTCTGCATGAAGAAGCGTCAATTGAGTTTGACCGCGCCATCAAAATACAATCTGATTTTATGCCATCGCGTTTGGCACTGGCGGACACACTGGAGTTGCTGGTCTTTCAACGCAAAGCGGCGGGCAAGCCAGAGTTTTCTGCTGCAACAGCCAGAGGATTGGCCAACCTGTTGAACGAAACAGGATGTCACCTCATGGCCAAAGGGCAAGAGTTCGCCGCCTGGGATTATTTCAAACGGGCACTCCAATTCAATGATCAATCGCCTGGTGTGCATGCCAACCTGGGCAATGTGTTGCGATTGGACGGGCGTCTGGGCGAAGCGGAGTTTCATTGCAGAAAGTCGATCGAGTTGAACCCGGATCTGGCATCTGGCTGGAACAACCTGGGCAATGTGCTTTCTGACTTGGGCCATTACCAGGAGGCCGATGCTTGCTTTGACCGTGCTTTGGCCTTGGATCCTGATTTGACTGTTGCACATCAAAACAAGGTCAGTGGGCAGCTATTTAATGAATTGCACAGCAGTCGCCTGAGTGATGAAGAGGTGTTTGAATTGCACCGGCAGTGGGGGCAGGGTTTACCAAAGTGCGAACCACAACACAGTACCTTGAGGTGGCAGCCGGGTACACCCGTCCGCATTGCATATTTGTCTGCTGATTTTCGGTCGCATGCCATGCGCCACTATCTTGAACCCATTCTGACAGCACACAACACCTCAGAGTTTAAGGTGTATTGTTACTCTCAAAGCCCTGTGGTTGATGAGCACACGCGCCGCCTCATGGCCTTGGGGCATGAATGGGTGTCGATACACAGCCTGAGTGATGATGCGCTGGTGCAACGCATTCTTGATGATCAAATTCATGTTCTGGTGGATTGCTTGGGGCACACCCATGGGTCGCGGCTGTATGCTTTGGCCAAAAAACCAGCACCCATTCAGTTGGCTTACCTGGGCTATTTGGGTACCACCGGTTTAAAAGCCATGGACTACAAACTGACTGATGAGTGGCTGGATCCCAGTGGACTCACCGACAGTCATCATGTTGAGAAGCTGTTGCGTTTGCCTGGTGGATGTGCGGTGTACACCCCTCATCTGAATTCACCGCCAGTTGCCCCCCTGCCAGCCTTGAAAAACGGTCACGTGACGTTTGGCTCCATGAACAAGTTGCGCAAGCTCAATCCTGAGGTGGTGCGGGTGTGGGCGCAAGTGTTGCATGCCTGTCCTGGAAGCCGTTTGTTGATAAAAACCAAGGATCTGGCCGATCCTTTTTGCAAGGGCCGAGTGACCGGATGGTTTGATGCGCTGGGTGTTGGGCCAGAGCGACTTGTGCTTCAACGTGCCGATGCCAAGTTTCTTGATACCTATGGCGACATTGACATTGCACTTGATCCGTTTCCGTTTGGGGGGGGCGCTACAACCTGCGACGCCTTGTGGATGGGCGTGCCCGTGATTACCATGCCGGGTAGCAGAACCGCTGGTCGCTTGACCTGCTCCATTTTAAACACCATGGGCAAAGGGGCATGGATCGCCAACAGCAAGGACGAGTACGTTCAAAAGGCGGCTGCACTGGCTCATGACACGCAAGCTTTGTCAACAATCCGCGCCCACTTGCGTGAGCACATGCAGCAGTCGCGTTTGATGCGTGCCGATCAATTCATGGCAGCTTACGAGCCCCTGCTAAAAAATTTGGTGAGTGGTCTTTGAGGACGGTGCGCCTTCAGCGCCCAGGTCAACCCATGGATCCCTGGGTTGCCGGTTTCCTTAACCGTGCGATACTCGGTTTAACGTCCATTTGAAGCGCATGTCAGTGTATGCAATTGAAGCCAAAATTCGAAGCTTCCACATTTGCTTTGCCCATGGCGACCACCTTGCTGATTGTCGTCATGGTGTGGTTGGCCAGGTTGCCTGTACAGATCGATTACACCGATTTGATTTTAGAGCGTTCGTATTTGGAAGACAGGGGAGGCGTTGAAACCATTGAAACCGTGCAATCCAAGTCTTTCAAGCCCTTTGATGCCCCTGTCTTTTTGGGCAATGACCAAGGGCCGGTGTGGTTGAGGATGGTGATCGCACCTGCCGAGCAGGCCGACTGGGCGCTGTGGATTCAACCCAATTACACCGCATTGGCGGAGGTGTGGGCTCCTGGGCCAGACGGATCTTGGACTTATACCCAGGCGGGTACCTCATTGGCGTTTGATCAAAGGGCGGTCAACACACTCACACCCGCTGTGCCGTTGATGGTCAGTTCAGCAGAGCCCATGGTGGTGTACGCCCGGGTGACGACCCCAACCACACCCGTTTATGTGCGAGTTATCTCGATGGCCAACAGCATGAAGTTTGACTCTTTGCTGATGACACTTGGTGGCATTTTTTGCGGCATGGGGTTTTTCGTGGCGGTGGGATCATTGATTGTTTATGCGGCCACTCGAGACTCGCTTTGGCTTTGGGACACCATTTACAACTTCTCTGGAATCACAGTACTGGGTTTGCAACTGGGGTTGTTTCAACGTTTTTTTGACCCAGGCAGTGCCGGGGTGTTCAACCACCTCATCCCCCTGTCCAACGTGCTTCATGCGGTTGTGAGCATTTTGCTTTTTTATCGAATCTACTCGTTGTTTACAAACCCAAGGTTTGTGCTGTGGGGTTATCTGATTGTGCCTTTGCTTGCACCGGGTTTGGTGTGGTTGATATTCAATGGGCAGGCAGACACAGCACTGACCTTGAACAACCTGGGCACCTTGTTCATCACATCATTGGGCTTATTCAACAGTTTTTTGGCCAAACATCCAGACCGGCTTTTGTTGTACACCTTCCGAGCTGCACACGTGGTTTTGATGGCCTTTGTGGTTTACTGGATTTTGCCGATCGCATTGCAAATTCCACTGCCAAATTTTTCGTCTTTGTTCCCCAACGTCACCCTGTCCTATTTCACGATGTTCATCTTGTTGTTTGTGCTTGGGCGCAACACGCAGTTGCGCATGCAAGAGGCGACACGACTTGAGTTACAAAAGCGGCAAGCAGAGGTTGAGCTTGAGCTCACCAAGCAACGCCATGAAGAAAGCAATAGTTTTTACGGCATGTTGTTGCACGAGGTGAAAAATCCATTGGCAACCATCCGCATGGCGGTGAGCAATCTTGAGAACTCACTGCGGGGCGTTGATCCAGCGTCGCAAGCGCGTTTGAGCAAGGTGCAGAACGCCGTTGACGATGTGGATGAGCTTTTGCGCCGAGGGGTGGAAGTGGACATGTTGGAGCAGGGTGCTTTGATTGTTCGCAAAGAGGATTTGGATGTGGTGAAGCTGGTGATCCGCACCTGCAAGGCACATGCCATGGGCTGGCGTGTGCAGGTGCACAGCGGCGCGGCCATCCAAGCGTCCGCAGATGCGCACCTGTTGACATTGATGGTTGGCAATTTGATCGACAACGCCCTGAAATATTCTCCTGACAAGTCCACTGTGGATGTGTCCATTCAATCGGATGGCAAGTGCTGGACCCTTGAGGTGAGGAATATGGTGGGTCATGCCGGCCTCCCGGACGAACATAAAATTTTTAACAAGTATTACCGCTCATCCTTGGCGGCGTACCGAAGTGGCATGGGTTTGGGTCTTTACTGGGTGCATGGTGTGGCCCATCAAATGGGCGGATCCATTGCTTATCAACAATCCGATCAAGAAGTGATTTTTAAACTATGTCTTCCTCTTTGAATATTTTGGTGATTGAAGACAATGAGCAGTTGCGTGAGGAGATGGTGGCCTTCTTGAGCCGCCCGGGTTGGATTGCGCATGGTGTGGACTGCGGTGAGTCGATGGACGAATGGCTTTCTGATCACACGCCTGATGTTGTGATCCTGGATGTGAACCTTCCTTACGAAGATGGCTACAGCATTGCAAGGCGGTTGCGCAATGTGCACACCCAGGTGGGCATTGTGATGCTCACCGCCAGGGTTCGCCCCACCGATCGAACCACCGGTTATGAGGCCGGTGTGGACGTGTACTTGACCAAACCAACGCACACTGCAGAGTTGGTGGCGGTGATCGAAAACCTTGGGCGCCGTTTGCGCCGCGAGATTTCAAGCAGCTATGCGCTGAACAGGCAGAGTCTTTGTTTGATCGGACCCACAGGGCAGCGTTGTGCATTGACCATCACCGAGGCGAATGTGCTCGAGTTGCTCGCATTGGCCTCAGGCAAGGATGTGGAGATTGATTATCTTCTGGACCGTTTGGGCAGTCACGATGGCAAATCAGTCACGCGCGAGTCGCTTGCAGTGACCATCAGCCGATTGCGCCAAAAGTGCAAACTGGGTTTGTCGGTGGACAACATGGTGATCGCAAACAGAGGGGTGGGTTACCGCCTTGCTTTGCCCGTGGAGTTGCGCTAGTTTCAGTAGCTCAAGTCAAGGCTGATGCCGTAGGTTCTGGGATCGCCCGCGTACCCCCCATACTCACCCAGGCTGTAGAGCGCAGACACCGCCGCAATGTAGTCTTCATCAAAAAGATTTTTAACCCAGGCTTGCAAGTGCCATTTGCGTGTTGGGTTGCGAACACCCAAGCGAATGTTGGTGAGTTGGTATTCATCCACAAAACTATTGCGGCTTTGATCCACAGCACCAAATGTGGCTGATCGGAAGTTGTGATCCAGGCCAAAATACGGACGCAATTCTCCCACGCGTTCAAGGGATTGTTCCAGCGCCACGTACCCACTCCAGCGAGGCGCATTGTACAGTTGTTTGCCACTGAGGTTTTTGTCGTTGCGGCGAGTGTCTTCATTGGGTGCGTTTGGAAACTCTGTGCTGATTGCACGGTTGTAGGCCAGGCCACCTGCCACATTCAAGGTTCGGCTTAACTGCCGTCGCAAATCGAGCTCTATGCCTTGTAGACGAACTTCAGGAATGTTGATCACATTGTTTTGCCGCGGGTTGGGCACCAAACCGGTGTTTTCTTCGTAGGTGAGCGCCTGAAAGTTTTTGACCCGTGTGTTGTAGATCACCAAGCCCGTGTTGCCCTTGTTCCTGGCGTGGCGGTGTTGCAGACCCAGTTGTAGGTTGTCGGCAATTTCTGGGTCAAACTGTGCGCGCACTCGCTCGCTCAAACCCGCCAAGTTCAGTCCCCCGCTTTTGTACCCCCGCGTGAGCGCTGCGTGGGCAGACAATGATTTGTTGAATTGCCTGTGCAACGCCAACTGACCACTTGCGCCGTGGTCTTTGCGTGCGTCTGTGCGGTCGAATGACTCACCCACCAGCATGTCGATGAGTCCGTCGTAGGTGACTGCAGACAAGTCTTGGCCCAGGAGCCCACCAACGGTGGCAAGGCCATTGGTAAAGCTCAAGGGGCTGGCTTGCAAATTGCCACCACTGCGCGTGCGGCTGATCCTTGCATGCCGTTGACTGGCCGTGTAGCGCAAACCGGCCGTGGCGGTGGTGTTTGGGTTCAGCAACCAGTCTGCATTGGTGAATACAGACAGCGTGTTAGAACGTTGGCTGTAAGGGGTGATTAGCTGCAAACCATCCAGTGCCTCTGGGGGCAGGATGGCATTGATCAAAAAACCGCTGTTTTGTCGATTGAGCGTGGGCACCTGTTGACGCAATGTTCCTCCCAAAGCCCACAACGCAATTTCATCGCCCAGTACACCGATTTCCCGACCCCTTAAGCGCTGATTCAGTGCCAAAAAGCCGACCGTGGTTTTTAAGCGTTTGAACTCGCTGTGCATGCGCAACTCTTGGGAAATCTGTTGCGATGCCGATGTTGTGCTGCCCACCAGGAGATTCATGGAGGTGCCATCGTCATTCAGGGCAGGGTCGTATGCCAAGCGGTTAATCCCTGTGATGCTCACAAACCGATGACGCCCATGCGGACCCCATTCAGCGATCATTGCTGCACTTTGGCGTGTCAATTTGCTTTGCGGGCGAACGTTGTTGTCGGTGACTCGGTCTGCCGGGTTGGTACCTGGGCGGTCGTAGCCCATGTAGTCGTCGGACGCTTGTATGTTTGGCCGCACGGGACCCAACAGGGCAATGGCACAACAGTTTTGATCCAGGGTGCCGTATTCACCCACGAATCGCACCACCAAATCATCTTGAGGTGTCCAAAGCAATTGGCCACGCAAACCCAAGCGGTTTTGGTCGTTGATGAAAGTGCCATCGAAGCGGTTGAACAAAAAACCATCCCGTTGTTGCTGAAACACGCTGATTCGTCCAGCCAGTTCCCCAGGCAACAGCGAGCCAGTGCTGGATGCACTGAGTTCCCGATAACCCTGGTTGCCCACACCCAAGGTGGCGGTGTGGCTTGTGGTGTGTGAAGGTGCGCGGCTCTGGATATGCGCCTCTCCTGCCGTGCTGTCCAAACCATAACGGCTGCCTTGTGGGCCTCGAAGAATGTGGATGGACTCAAGGTCGAACAGGCCAAATGCGGCATAAGATTGCCTGGCCAGGTAGACGCCATCCACATACAAGCCCACGCTGCTGTCCAGCCCGTCATTGAACTGATTGTTGCCCATGCCACGAATTGAAAAACCGGTCAGTCGCGTTGTGGTTCCAAAGCCATAAAAGCCAGGCACTTGAAAGCTCAGTTCATTGAGGCTTTGAATTTTTTTTTCTTCGAGTTTTTCGCCTCGTATCACGAGGTTGGAGGACGTCTTGAGGTCAAGTGTCTCAGTCTCGATGGCTTCGGCACTCACCTCCACAGCGCTCAGTGCGTTGGATGAGGTTTGTGCCTTGGCGTGGTTTGAGAGGTTGTATAAAGAAACTAAGAAAAACAAAAGACCCCAGCGAATGGCTCGCCTGTGAAGCAAAAAATCGGTGCTCGGACTGTTTAATGCGTTCAATGGATTCAGAATATTGAATAAGGCTTAATACTCTAACTATATCTGTGAAAAGCGTGGATTGCCGCCATCCAGTGCACCAATTTAAGGCCAATATTGGGCAACAAACTGGTGCGCGATCCCCCTCGTTGTGGGGGATTTTGCTGTAACAACACTGACACCCTGCGCGTATCTTTCCAAATGG
>DASUEF010000002.1:0-8994 GCA_036275215.1 Limnobacter sp.
GGCCCACCCAATGGACACAAAGCCCTTGGCAAAGCAACGGCAGCGAACACATCCCCAGGAGATTGCAGTGAACACCGATTTGGCTCACCTCATTCACACAGCCTGCGCGCAAGCCTGCGAGACCATCGCGCCCGCCTGGCCACTGGACAAATCCATCGCAGTGAATCCACATTGGTGCCGAGTAAGCATGCCTGTGCGCCGCGTGGCCGCCCGCATGGGCGTGTTGGCAGGTATCCAGGTGTTTCCACCACGCACGCACATGCGGCAGGCATGGGATGAAGGGCGCATCCAGCCAGAAGACCTGGACGAAGCGCTGTTGCAACTCCAGCCTCAGGGCGCCAATCACCTAAGCGCACGCCACTGTGAAGATGCGCTGTATGCACGCTCACCAGTGCAACAACTGCCCCTGTTGATTGATGTGCTGGACAACGATCCCCAACGCCACACCCGCTTGTCTTGGCGCGAGGCCATCACCCACCAGGTGAGCCAGACCTGCGCCGCCTATTTTGACGAACACCAAGCCGACTGGCACCCAGAACGCAGCCGGGGACTGTACCACTTTTGGCGCGACACCCTGAGCCACGACCATGGCATTGGCATGCTGATGGGCCTGCCCATGATTGGCAAAGCCATTGCCGCCCTGCCGGCCACTGCCAAAGACGCTGAAGAATGGGTGCTGCAACGGCTGGGTTTGCCCACCGCCGTGTGGGGCGATTACTTGGAGTCTGTGTTACTCACTGTGCATGGATGGGCGTCCTGGTGCGCCTACCTCGGTTGGCAAGCCAAACTGCAAGGTGGCGAAGATCCTCACTTGCGTGAGCTGCTTGCCATTCGCCTGGCCTGGGGCGCCATTTTGCTGGAATGCAAAGACGACGTGGCCACCCGGCATGCGTTCGCCGCTTTGCAAAGCGCCTGGCGCAATGCAAGCGATGTAATTCAACAGGCCGAAGATGCACTGTTGGTGGACGAGGTGTGGCAACTGGCCCTGGAGATTGGTTACCAACGCCAATTGGCCAACGCGCTTGCGCAAACCAACACCCGTGCAAAAACACCCACAGCAGTGGAGGTGCAGGCCGCCTTTTGCATTGATGTGCGCAGCGAGCCCCTGCGCCGTGCCCTGGAGGCCACCAACCCAGCGGTGCAAACCATGGGGGTTGCGGGTTTCTTTGGTTTGCCGATGGATTACACCCCCATGGCCAGCCGAGCAAGCCGCCCCCAGTTGCCGGGGCTGCTGGCGCCTGCGCTGCACGTGTCTGACAGGGTTGTGCCTCCTGGCCAACAGAGTGCGCAACAATTGCAGCAACAACAATTACAAGCCGAATCGGCCCGCCGCAGCAGGTTGTCTCTGCTTGAACAGTGGCGCGCTGCCGCGCGTTGGCCTGGTTCCGCTTTTTCGTATGTAGAAGCGGCTGGGCTGGGCTACCTGGGCAAACTCAGGCAATGGATAAAACCCTCGCCACATGCGCGGGAAAACGATGACATGCTCGGCGTGCCCGTGCGTTACAAGCCCCTGTGCAGGCCGCAGTTGCTGGGCATCGACCTGGAAGCAAAATCAAAACTGGCGGCACAAGTGCTCACCGCCATGGGGCTAAAACAACACATGGCCCCGCTGGTTTTGCTGGTGGGGCATGGTAGCCAAACCGCCAACAATGCACATGCATCCGCATTGGACTGTGGTGCATGCTGTGGCCAAACCGGCGAAGTGAATGCACGCACACTGGCCAACCTGCTCAACGATGTACAAGTGCGGCAAGCACTGCCCGGCCATGGATTTGATGTGCCAGCCCACACTTGGTTTGTGGCCTGTCTGCACAACACCACCACCGACGAAATTGAAGGCTTCGACCTGGACCTGCTGCCAGCGGACGCACTCGTGCGCTGGAATAAGATTCAACACACCCTGCAACTGGCGAGTGACCAAACCCGGCGTGAACGCGCGCCCCATTTGGGCATGAACCCCAAAGCCCAGCCAGCCGCGCTGCTGGAGCACTACAAACGCCGTGCCAACGATGGCGCCCAAACCCGGCCAGAGTGGGGCTTGGCGGGCAATGCTTCGTTTTTGATTGCACCTCGCCACAAAAGCGCAAGCGCAGTGTTGAATGGCCGCAGTTTTTTGCACGACTACGATGCTAACCTGGATCCCGAAGGCCAACTGCTGGAACAACTGATGACGGCCCCCATGCTGGTGACCCACTGGATCAACTGGCAATACCACGCCTCCCGCTGCGACCCGGTGAGGTTGGGCAGCGGCAACAAGCTACTGCACAACGTGGTGGGTGGCACCCTGGGGGTTTTTGAAGGCAACGGCGGCGACCTGCGAATTGGTTTATCGGAGCAATCCCTACACAACGGCAAACGCTGGATGCACGAGCCATTGCGACTCACCGTGGTGATCGACGCACCGGCCGAACGCATTCAATCCATCATCAACAAACATGCGCTTGTGCAGCAGCTGGCAAACAACGGCTGGCTCCACCTGTGGCGTTTCACGGCCAGTGGATTGGCGCGTTACGCTCAAGGGGAATGGGTGGCATTCACACCCGCTTGCGCTGAGACAGTGGCATCATGATCGGGTTTTCCACGATTTAGACCCACCCAGAGACTGATGCCCGCCTACCCCCGCCCAGGCAAATCCTTGTTTGGCCTGCTCGCCCTGTGCCTGAGCCTGCAGGGCTGTGCCATGGTCAGCGTGGGCTCGGTGAGTACGCAGGAGTACGTGAGCAACCGGCGAGGCGATGTGATCACCACCGGCGAGCTGAGCAGCGCAGCCCGCACTGCGCAGCAAGTGGTGGGCATTGACGATGAACGATGCAAAGCCAACTTTGAGGCCTGCCGCACCATCCTCAAAGAGGCCATCGGCCTGGGCGACGAGCAACGCATGTCGGCCCTCTCGGAGCTTTGGCTGCGCGAAGCCCTTCGGCTGCAAGAGTCCACCAAACTCGAACCCGCCAACGATGCCCTCAGGGCCCAGGTGTTGCAAGCCTACCTGGAGAGTGCGCGCCACGCCTACGCTTACCTGTTTTTTACGGGCCGAACACCCGACCTGCGGGCCATGGAAGACCGCCAATCGCAAGTGCGCGATTATTACAACTTCGCCACACAGCAGGCCGTGGTGGGCTTGTTCAACCGCTATCGCGATGCACTAGAAAAATCCGTGTCCGAACAAAGCACCTACAACCTGGACTTTGACCCCTGGCGGGTGGAGGGCAGCACTTCGGGCCTCAGCCTAAGCCGCAAAGGCACCCTGCCCAAGGAGTTGGTGGCCGCCTCCTCCCTCACCTTCAACGGTGTGCGCAACCAGTACCGGCGAGACGGCTTGGGCGCCGAACTCGTGGCCGTGTTTGCCGACAAGGTGGTAGAACGCGGCGATGCCGACGTGAGCTGGAGCGAAACCCCCTTTCCTTCGCTCACGGTGATGCTGCATTTCCAGGGGCGCAGCCTGAACGACGTACTCACCACCCAGCAGGTTGAATTGGCTGGTTTTGATCCGTATAAATCGAGCAGTGTGGATGTAAGAGGCATTCGGGTGCCCTTGGCCGCCAATTTCACGGCGGGTTATGGCTTGTGGCTGGCGCGATCCGGCTTTGCGCAAGAGAGCCTGCTCACCCTGATTGGCCGCAGCGAAACCTTCGAGAAACCCCGCATCTACCTAATGCAGCCCTTTGACCCCAACCGCAGAATTGTGGTGATGTTGCATGGCTTAGCCAGCAGCCCCGAGGCCTGGGTGAATGTGGCCAACGAGGTGCTGGGCGACAACACCCTGCGCGAGAACTTCCAGATTTGGCAGGTGTACTACCCCACCAACCTACCACTGGCATTCAACAACAAATCCATCCGCGATGCCTTGCAGACCACGCTCCGAACCTTTGATCCCAGCGGCACGCGGCGAGCCTCCAAAGACATGGTCTTGATTGGCCACAGCATGGGTGGTGTGCTGGCCAGGCTCATGGTGAGCGACTCAGGTGACAAACTCTGGGAAGCATTTCTGGACCAATACGATGTGAGCCCGGACCGTGAAGCCCGCTTGAAACAAAAGCTCGGCCCTTATGTGCTGTTTGACCCTGTGCCCCAGGTGACCCGCGCCGTGTTTGTTGCAGCCCCCCACCGTGGCACGCCCGTGGCAGAAAACCGCTTTGCACGGTTTGTGTCGGGCCTCATTCGCCTGCCGGCCACCGTGTTGAGCCGCGTGGGCGAAATTGCACAACTGTTGGTGAGCCCCGATTCGGGCAGCGATGTACCCATCGGCAAGCTCACCAGCATCAGCAACCTCAGCGATCAAGACCCCTTCGTTCGCCAATCGGCCAAACTGCCCATCTCGCCCCGCGTGACCTACCATTCCATCATGGGCAACAACACCCCCGAACTGCCGCTGGCCGCCAGCAGCGACGGCGTGGTGCCTTACGCCAGCGCCTACCTGGACGGTGCGGCCTCGGAGTTGGTGGTACCTTCTTGGCACAGCGTGCAAGAAACCCCTGAAGCGATTGTAGAAATTAGACGCATACTGCGCGAACACCTCAGTTTGATTGAGCCTGGGGTTGCGTTGCCACCGTGACGGGCAACCAACGCCCGTCTTGCAGAACCACCTCGTAGCGGGCCCAGCGCTTGAATGACTCGGCCGTGGACAGGCCTGTTTCGTACAAATCCGCACCAGCCACGTTCTTGTAAATCACCTGTTGCCCCGCCTCGCCCTTGTAGGGTGTGCTCAATGACATGTCGAGCAACTCCCGCACACACCAGCGGTAGCCCACTTGCCCATTGCTGTAAAACGCCCCCACGGTGAGGGTTTGCGGGTGGGTGCTCTGCTCGTCGGCGTGTTTGGTGGCGTATTCAAACAGCTCGGCCAGCACATCGGCGCTCACATCCACGTACGAATCGATGCGTGCAATGGCGGCGGCAAAATCCTCGTGCGTGAGGCTGGCCCCTGTTTCAGACAGTGCCTGCACGGGCCGCTTTTGTTTGCGGGCAAAATGGTTGGGGTAACGCCGCCAGTCAAACAGGGCGTTGAACACCACCGCAACGAACAGAATGGCCAACGTGTTGAGCAGCACTGGGTTGATCATGTACCAGTAGCCCAAATTGGCAATGGACTCTCCACCCAACACCGCTGTGAGCGCAGTCGCACCGCCCGGTGGGTGAATGCAGTTGGCCCAGTACATCACTCCCACCGACAAACCCACCGCCAACGCTGCGGCCAGGTAAGTGTGAGGCACATAACGCGCACACGTCACGCCAATAAGCGCCGACACAAAGTGCCCGCCCATCAGCGCCCACGGTTGGGACAGCGTGCCATGTGGCACCGCAAACAGCAGCACCGCGGTGGCCCCCATGGAAGCCACCACCAGCAGCGCATCGGTGTCCTGCACCACCAGACCAGAGACCCAACACACCATCAAAATGCCCAAAAACGCTCCCAAGCCAGAGATGGCTTTTTCGCGGGGGCTGGTGGCGTTGGATTCGAATCCAAGAATGGATCGGCCCGTGGAGAGGGCGCGCAAGGTGCGGATGGAAAGCTTCATCACCGGAATGATACGCCGCCCTCTCGCGTTTTTGCACCAAGTTGGTGCAAAAACAACGCTCGCCATGGGAAGCCTCCCAGCGTGGGTTACGCGCCTTATACTGCGTGCTTCACAGACCACAGCCGCCAACTCCGTGCGCAACTCCACCGTCGACCTGCTCAAGGCCCTTGCATCCCAAATCATTGTGGTTCACCACCTGCTGCTGTACACGCCCATGTCACCGGTGCTCCAACAGGCTTGGCCCACGCTGCTGGGCTGGGTGGCCGACGAAGGCCGTTACATGGTGCAAATCTTCCTGGTGATTGGCGGCCATTTGGCCAGCCAATCCCTGTTTGGCATGCTGCAGAACCAACGCAGCCTGGCCCCCTGGCCACTGTTTAAAAAACGCTACATGCGCCTGGCCAAACCATTTTGGGTGGCCATTGCCCTGGCGGTGCTGCTCAACTGGCTGGCCAGCCACATTGCCGTGCATGATGAAATCTCCCAGCCGCCGAGTGTGGCCCAATTGCTGGCGCATGTGTTTTTGCTGCATGACATTGTGGAGGTGGAGGCCCTCTCTGCCGGGGTGTGGTACGTGGCCATCGACCTGCAACTGTACGCCATGCTAATGCTGGCTGGCTGGCTCAGCCAAAAGCTGCCCCGGCACAAAGGCCTGCAAGCCACGCATGCGGTGCTGTTGATCACCGTGGCGATGGCAGTGGCCTCCCTGTGGTGGTACAACCGGCACGACGGGCATGACGAATGGGCCTGGTACTTTTTTGGATCTTACGGCCTGGGCGTGCTGTCCCATTGGGCGCAACGCGAGCGCAAGGTGCTGCTGGGCACTCTGCTGGTGGTTGGCGTTCTGGGTGTGGCCCTGTGGATTGAATGGCGCGAGCGCCTGCTGCTCACCGGTGCAGTGGCACTGCTCTTGATGCACAGCGAGCGCCTAGAGCACCTGACGGCGCGGCTGGCCCAAGGCCCCCTTCGCTGGTTGGGCGACATTTCCTACTCGGTGTTTTTAATCCACTACGGCATTGCCGTGTTGGCCAGCTCGGTGGTGATTGCTTTGGGCTTGCACAGCGTGGCACACATGGCTGGCGCATTTGTGCTCACCTGGGCGGTGAGTGTGGCAGCAGGATGGGTCTTGCACAGGCTGGTGGAGCGTGGGGGCTGAGAAGGCTTGCTGACCAAAAGCACACACCGTCTAAACCACGCCCCGCAGCATGTTCACAGCAATGGCAAACACAAGCACTGCAAACACCTTGCGCAACAACTTGGCCGGCAGTACATGTGCAGCCTTGGCACCCCATGGGGCCACCAACACCGAGGCCACCACGGTGAACAGCAAGGCGGGGATATACACAAACCCCAGGCTGCCGGGGGGCAGGCCTTGGGCGGTCCAGCCGTTGAATACAAAGCCGATGGTGCCTCCCAAGGCAATCGGAAAGCCCATGGCCGATGCTGTGCCAATGGCTTTTTTGATGGACACATTGCAGAAGGTTAAAAACGGCACGGTGAGTGCACCGCCCCCCACAGCCACCAGCGAAGATGCAGCACCGATGAACGTGGCCACACCCATTTGCCCCCAGCGGCCCGGCAACACGCGGCCGGGCTTGGGCTTGTATTCAAAGAACATCTGGAGAGAGGCCAGCCCCATGAACAGGGCAAAAAATACAATCAAAAAAACTGTTGACACATGGCGTGCCAAAAAAGTGCCAAACAGGGTGCCCAGCAAAATGCCGGGAATGAAATTTTTAACCACAGGCCACAGCACCGCGCTGTGCTGGTGGTGCGATCGCACGCTGGAGAGCGAGGTGAACAGGATGGTGGCCATGGAAGTGCCCAAGGCCAGGCGGAAAATCCATCCCTCGGGCAACAGGGCCAACTCAAAGGCCCACACCAGAGCAGGCACCAGCACACTGCCACCCCCCACGCCCAGCAAGCCCGCCAAAAACCCCGCCACCACACCAATCAACACATAGGCACCCAGCGCCGCAGGCATTGCCAATTGGCTCAACCAATCCATGCGGAGCAGCCTTTACTCGGCATGCTGCTGCAGCCAAGCCACGGCACCCGCCAGGGTTTGAAATTCGGAGAGGCTACGCGCAGCGGCACTGGGAAACCGCTCCCGAACCATGCGCGTGAGTGTGTTGCCAGGGCCCACTTCAAAGTAAACCGTGGCGCCCATCTCAGCGCTCAAGTCCAGTGTGCGAGCCCACTGCAAGGGTTCAGAGATTTGCCGTGCCAAACGCGCAATGGCTTGCGCTTGCGTGTACACCGGGCTGCCATCCAAAGCGCTCAACACAGGGGCATCAAACGCGTGCCAAGGCGCTTTCCGCAAAGCGTGTTCAAACTGCACCGTGGCCGCTGCCAACCATGCCGTGTGCGAGGGCACATGCACAGGCAGGTGCACCACATGCGCCCCCAGGGTGGTCTGCATGCTTTGGCATACGGATTTCATCACCGCCACGGGGCCTGCCACCACGGCGTGTTGTTCGTCATTCACAATGGCAATGCGCAGACCATGCTGCGCAACCTCGGCCTGCAACACAGGCAGGCGCACGCCTTTCACCGCCATCATGCCATGCCCGTTTGGGCTGGCCTCGTCCATGCATTGGGCGCGGGTTTGCGCCAGGGCCACACAGGCGCTGGCTGGCAATGCGCCCACGGCGCCTTGTGCGGTGAGCTCACCCACGCTGTAGCCCGCAGCCAGGCCCACGCGCACGCCCTGCGTTTGCAAGGCTTGGATCGCGGCCAAACCCGCCATCACGATCAGGGGCTGGGCATATTGGTTCTTGAACGCCGCCGCTGGATTCGAAGCCACTTCTAACCAATGCGCGGCCTGCTCGCCCATGAGGTGGTTTAAATGCGGGGCCACGTCCGGGTCGCCCAGCAGGCGCACCAGCATGCCGCAGTTTTGGCTGCCCTGCCCCGGGCACAACAGGCACAGGCTCATGGCGCATCCACGGTGTGGGCAGCCGCTTGGGTGAGCAACTTGCTCAACTCGCCCAACTGCTGCACAAACATGGCGGCCGAGAGCAAATCTGCACTGCCTCCCGGGCTTAACCAACGCGCACGGAACTGCTTGCACATGGCGTGGGCACGCTCGGCCCAGCCCGGTGCAAACACGCCGCCCTGCGCCAAAAAATGCTCTGCCCGAGCCTGGGCCCATTGCAGACCTTTCATGCCACCCCGGTGGGCCAGGTTGGTGTCGGGCAGGCGTGCCATGGTGCACACCAACGCATGCAGGCGGGCCTGCTCTGGGCTCACACCTTCCAACAGCGCCCATTTAAGCTGAGGCACGGTGGTCCAAAACAGCACTGGGAAGCCCTGCGCTGCTTGTTCACGTGCGCCGGGCAAACCATACACCGTTTTTACGCGCACCCCATGCGTGGGGGCTGGGCCCATGGCCATGTTGGCCTGCACACCCGCCAACACAATGGGCACGCCCCAGCGCGCCTGCACAAGCCGCCCCAGGCCGGTGGCATCCAAGCTG
>DASUEF010000003.1:0-3354 GCA_036275215.1 Limnobacter sp.
ACCAGCAGCACCAGCAGCACCAGCAGCACCAGCAGCACCAGCAGCACCAGCAGCACCAGCAGCACCAGCAGCACCAGCAGCACCAGCAGCACCAGCAGCACCAGCAGCACCAGCAGCACCAGCAGCACCAGCACCAGCACCAGCACCAGCAGCACCAGCAGCACCAGCAGCACCAGCAGCACCAGCAGCACCAGCAGCACCAGCAGCACCTCCTATTGGTGGCAAGATATGTGGAAGAGGCGGTTGGACAAGAATGGCTGGTGCGCCATCGGGGTTGGCAACAGACGCGGCAGCTCCGCGTGCAAATGCCTGCACCGCGGCCGCCTCACGTTCTGCGATAAACTGTTCAAGTGCACCATCTTGAGCCGGCACTATGCTCGATTGAGAATTCAGCAAACCAGTACCAAAATTATTATTCAAGTAATCTACAACTGACTGACGGGTTAAAGCCGATTGTCCTGAAGAGATCGGAGGCGGATTCGATAAGAACACCTGGATCATGCCTTCGAACGCTGCATGGTATTTTTGCGGCTGGGCATTGTAAGCCTGGAGGCAATCTGCCAAGCATGTAAAACTGAGAGAGCCAGTGTGGCTGCTCTCCACTTTTTTCGTCATTGCAATCTGTGCAGCAGCACTCGCAAAAGAAGAACTTGAGGGACATCCTCCCCCGTGAATTATTCCTTGGGATTTATCTACGGATTGACCAAATGGTTGACTGACTAGTGAGGAAGGCATAATTAATTCAAGCTTGGGTAAGGTCGTGTTGCGCGCGTTTGGCTTCTTGATTGAACGTGTCCACAGCTTTCTGAATGAGCTGCGGAGTCATATGCAGATCTAACTTTGAATTAAAAAAAGCATCCTCCGCGCCCTGAGAACTCAGCAATCCACTGGCTCTGGCTGCGTGCTCAAGAAGATTTATGTTCTCGATCACGTCCAGCATCAGTTCTTTGTCGATTTGGATGCTCCGCAACTGAGCAGTGAGTTCGCTCATATGGGCAATGGCATCTTTCAGTTGCCTCGGAGGAATATTTTCCCAAAGCTTGGCTACCGCTTTGTTGATAGGTCGTGGTTGCTGCGCCGCCGAACCACCAGTTGTATCTGCACGGCCGTTTGGCACAGACACTGGGGCGGCAGTTGAATTGTTGACTACAGGTGGCATGCTTGCCTCCCATGAAGGACCTAAATAATTAAAGCCGAATTTAATTTTTAGTGATCGATCATGGGATTTAGGTTCAATTTAAATTTCGATCACGATAAAACGCTTGCAAAGCCAAGGCGGTGTGCCCCGCCTTGGCGCCTCTTTGCTTGGCCAAGGCCTGGGGGCTGCCTTGCGCCACAAGCTGACCTCCGCCCACGCCAGCCTCTGGGCCCATGTCGATCACCCAGTCGGCCTGGGCAATCAGATCGAGGTCATGCTCAATCACCACCACGGTGTGGCCAGCGTCCACCAAACGGTGTAACACGGCAATCAGCTTTTCAACATCGTTCATGTGCAAACCCACAGTGGGTTCGTCAAGCACATAGAGGGTATGCGGGTTCACCCGGTTGTCACGCACCTTCACCAACTCAGTGACCAATTTAATGCGCTGGGCTTCGCCACCACTCAAGGTGGGGCTTGGTTGACCCAAGGTGAGGTAACCCAGTCCCACATCGGCCAACAGTTGCAAGGGCTGCGCAATGCTGGGGTGGGCTGCAAAAAACGGCGCAGCTTCCTCCACACTCATGTTCAAAATATCTGCGGCAGTTTTGTCGCGCCAGGCCACTTGCAAGGTGTCTGGGTTAAACCGCGCGCCCCGGCAGGCCTCACACACCACCTTCACATCGGGCAAAAAATTCATCTCGATGGTTTGCATGCCTTGGCCTTCACACACGGGGCAACGGCCAGGCCCGGTGTTGAAGCTGAACCGGTTGGCTGCAAAGCCACGCAAGCGGGCTTCCACCGTGTCGGCCAGCACATTGCGAATGCGGTTCCAAAAGCCGATGTAGGTGGCAGGGCAACTGCGGGGGGTTTTGCCTATGGGTGTTTGGTCCACCTCCAGCACACGCGCCACCGCTTGCGCATGGTCAATTGCCTCGCAGGCAAACCAATCGTGTGCGGGTTTGCCTTTGCTGTTTTGTTTGGCCACGTATTGGCGCATGTTGGCCAGCACAATGTCGCGGGCAAGGGTGGATTTGCCACTGCCACTCACGCCGGTGATGGCCACCAGGCGGCCCAGCGGAATGCCCACATCCAAGCCCTGAATATTGTGCAGTTTTGCGCCTTTCACGTGCAGCTTGGGTGTGTCCGCCAGCACTGGGCGTTTGGGTTGCGCCAGGTGAGGGATGGGTTGCTTCAAGTAGCGACCCGTCAGCGAGTTGGGGTCGTTTTTTACCTCGCCCACGGTGCCTTGAGAAATAATTTGCCCACCCAATTTGCCTGCGCCTGGGCCAATGTCCACCAAGCGATCGGCGCGCAACATGGTGTCAATGTCGTGCTCCACCACCACCAGGGTGTTGCCTTTGGCGCGCAGTTCTTCGAGCGCGTCCAGCAGGCGGTGGTTGTCTCGGGTGTGTAGCCCGATGGTGGGCTCGTCCAGCACGTAGCACACACCGCGCAGATTGGTGCCCAATTGGCTGGCCAAGCGGATGCGCTGGGCCTCGCCGCCACTCAAGGTGGGGGCACTTCGGTCCAGGTGCAGGTAATCCAGACCCACCTGCTTCAAAAATTTCAAGCGACCCGCCATCTCAATCCGAATGTCTTTGGCAATCGCCTGCTCACGCGCGTCAAGCTGCAAAGCATCCACCCAGCCCAGCGCCTCACTCACGGTTTGGCGCGCAAGCTCGGCAATGTTCTGGCCCTTGAAAGTCACCGCCAAGGCGGTGCTGTTGAGCCGTTGACCCTGGCATGCGCCACACACCAGTTGCTCGCGCATGTACACGCCGCCGGCATCCGAATCTGAATCCTCATCGCTGGCAGAGTCTTGCTCGGCAAGCCACCTGCCCTCTTCGCCGGTGGTCTCTGCATCAAAGCCCTCCACCGGCTCACCCACGCCAAAACAACTCGGGCACCAGCCATGCTTGCTGTTGTAACTGAACAAACGGGGATCCAGTTCGGGAAAACTGCGGGCACAACTGGGGCATGCGCGCTTGGTGGAGAAGAAGCGAATGCCACCCGTAGGCTCTTCGACCATCACCGTGCCTTTGCCAAACTCAAGCGCCAGTTCAAGCAGTTCACGCAGTTCACGCTCGGCCTTGGCACTCACTTTGAGGCTGCCCACGGGCACTTCAATGTGATGCTCTTGGTAGCGGGCCAACTTGGGCCACGGGTTGGTGGGCACGTATTGCCCATCCACACGCAGGCGCTCATAACCGCGG
>DASUEF010000004.1:0-7736 GCA_036275215.1 Limnobacter sp.
CGTGGGTGGCATGAAAGAGGCGTTGAACAGCGGCGCTGTGGATTTGATCGGCTTGGCGCGTTCCATCGCCATTGAGCCTGACCTGCCCAATCGCCTGCTGGCCGATCAAGAAGCCCTACACCCCGTCAAACCCCTCATCACCGGCCTCAAGGCCATCGACAAAAGCGGCCTGCTGGAAATCCAGTGGTACACCCGCCAGATTCACCGCTTGGGCAAAGGCAAAAACCCCATTCCCAACGAACACCCGATCAAGGTGCTGCTGTGCTATTTGGTGGAGAGCGGATGGGGCCTCTTCAAAGCCAGGCGCTTGCGGGCGTAAACTGAGGGGGTTCAAATCCAAGGTACGCCCCCATGGCACACACCCGAAATACGCTCACCGGCCTTGTATTCATGATGCTTGCACCTGTGGTGGTGGCCGATGACGCTGGCATCCTTGCGCAAGGCCGCAAATTGTTCCAAACCGAGGCCGAACCCGCCTGCGCCATTTGCCACACCCTGGCGGATGCAGGCAGCAAGGGGCAAGTGGGGCCGGTGTTGGATCAGATCAAACCCAGCGAGGCCCGGGTGCTCAACGTGCTAAAAAATGGCAAAGGCGCCATGCCCCCATTCACCGATCACCTCAACGAAGAGCAGATGAAAATCTTGGCGAAGTATGTGTCCACTGTGACAGGGGGTAACTCACCTTGATGCACCAGCCAACACATTGGCCCTTGCGGATCAGCTCCGGAAATCTGGCTGCTCCCGGTCCAATTTGCGCAACAGTGCTGGCCAGGCAATGTTTCCGCCCAATCCGCGGGTGACTTGCGCCGCCGCGGCCTTGATGCCATCCACAATGGGCTGAGCAATCGGGATCAATTGAGCCCCACCGGACTGGGCCGCAATTTGCACCTCGCAAGCCCGCTGCAAAATGAACATGTTCAAAAACGCATCAGCCACCGTGGGCCCGCAGGTGAGCAAGCCGTGGTTGCGCAAAATCAAATTGTTGGCATCGCCCAAGTCGGCCTGCAGGCGGGCCTTTTCATCCTCACGCAGGGCCAAGCCCTCATAGTCGTGGTACGCCAGGCCCGCCAGCGGGAACAACGACTGCTGCGAAATGGGCAGCAACCCCTGCACCTGGGTAGACACCGCCACGCCAGCCACCGTGTGGGTGTGCATCACACAATGCGCATCGTGCCGCACCGCATGCACAGCGCTGTGAATGGTGAACCCCGCCGGGTTTACATCGTGGGGGCTGTTGTCCACCTTCTCGCAATGCATGTTCACCTTCACCAAACTGCTGGCGGTGATTTCTTCAAACATCAACCCATACGGGTTGATCAAAAAGTGGCCGTCCTCGCCGGGCACCCGGGCTGAAATGTGGGTGAACACCAAATCGTCCCACTTGTGCATGGCCACCAAGCGATAGGCGGCGGCCAGGTCGATGCGCGCTTGCCACTCCACGGGCGAGATGTTTGCGGGCGGGGTGCTTGTCAGCGGTGCGTTCATGGTGTGTCTCCTGTGCTGCTTCTTTCCAATTGTGTGTTTAAAAGTGTACCAGCGCAGGGCCAAACGCTCGCAAAAGCACTTGAAATTCAAGGCAATCGGGGGCAATCTAACATTACAGATAAAAAACAAACAACCCGGAGGCAGTAATAAAATGCAGGCCAAAGTGAAGCCCCTTGTGCCCAAAGACTTGCAACATGCTGCCGTACAGTCGGTGCGTGCCGAGTACCGCCAAGCCAATATTTCCAACCACTACCACGGTTTGCTGCACCTGGCGATGACCCTTACCCTGGGCCTCGGTGTGATTGCAATGTGTGCCTATTGGCTTGAAACACCCAGTGCACTGGAATGGCTCACCGTCCCCGCCACTTTTTTGTATGCCAACTTTGCCGAATGGGCCGGCCACAAGTACGCCATGCACCGCCCGGTGAAAGGCTTGGGGTTTGTGTACAAACGGCACTCGCTGCAGCATCACAAATTCTTCACCGACACCCACATGGAGATTGACAGCAACCAAGATTACAAGGCCGTGCTGTTCCCCATCGCGATTGTGGGATTTTTTGTGGTGGCGTTTTTTGTGCCCATGGGTTTTCTACTGGCTTGGCTGTTTAGCCCCAATGTGGCGTTGTTGCTGGTGGCCACCGGCATGGCCTATTACCTCAACTACGAGCTGCTGCACTTGTCCTACCACCTCAAAGAGGACCATTGGGTGCATCGCATCCCCGGCTTCACACGCTTTGCGCGCTTGCACACGACGCACCACGATCAACGCATCATGGCGCACAAGAATTTCAACATCACCTACCCCATCATGGACTGGATCATGGGGACCTGGGACAGGCGGTGAGGAGTTAACCGACCAAAGCCGAACCAGTTTTTTGGGCAATTGGACAAAAAAGGGTTTTGAATTGCATGGTGGCACATGCGCCAAAGAACAAGCGAGTGCACCCTTTACAAACGTTCGTCTCGAATAACGACGGTCTTGCTCAGTAAATCGTGCCACCCCCGTTTTTTGGGGTCGAAGGCAGCCCAAACAAAACCCAGACATAGCGGCAGGCTAGAGACGACATATGCAAAATAGCGACCAACTGCTTGGCAGGGACTCACTGTGTCTAACTTGTCGGCATGCACCACCTTGAGGGAAAAAAGCATTTTCCCTGGTGTGGCTTGTTTAAGCAGCCAACACCCACAAATCAATGCGATTGGAAGAATCACATGGGTGAGCAGATAAAACCCTAAAAACACCAGATCCGCAGACTCACCGAGGGGGATGGCTGACGGAAATCCCATGGAAAGCACAGCAAACAGCAAACCATTCGAAATGATGGTGAGCAAAATCAAATCAATAAAAAACGCCACTGCACGGACCCAGAATCCCGCGTACTCAACCGCATCAAACATAAATTCCCCAAGCAATTTCACCCAAGACTCCACTGTGTGTCCAAAGTGCCAAATTGGTTCACCCCCCCAATTTGACGCTGTTTTACAGTTCTATTCCCAAGCTGCAGCCCAAGCTCACAGACATACACTGAATTCAAGTCCAGCACTTCACGGGTCTAGTCATGAAACAGCTCAGCCATCACGCCCATGCGGCGGCATTCTATGCAGAATTTTTCAGCCATGGTCCACAACAGCGTTACGTGTTGGGGCTTAACGAATACGCAAATGCAGTGGCTCAACGCATCGAGATAAAAGCCTTTGTGGACGAGGACGCCGCCGGCACGGTCCACCTGGGAAAGCCTGTGATTAAACTCAACCAGATACCCCCCGACAGCATGGTGATATCCACTTGCCATCGCCGCAAACCCAGATCTGCATTGGGCAGTCTACGCCGTCTGCCCGGGGTGACCAGCATGGACTACCTGGCAGTTGCCCAAGCCAGCCATGGCCAATTGCCCCAGGTAACAGCGCTGGCACAAATGCAACATAGCCATGTCATGCATCCAGACAAATTCCAGTGGGTTGAAGACATCCTCACAGATCCTGAATCGCGCGAAGTGTTCAAACGGGTCGTGGACTTTCGCTTGCATGCCAATTTGCGGACGCTGGACTTTTTTAGTTATTCGCCTGAACGGATTCAATGGGAGAGTTTTTTGAAACTGCCACCCAAGGCCCTGGTGGTGGAAGCAGACTCCAGCGCCGTGGGCACGCGGGCGTTGGACAACAAGATCATTGATCCGATCGCTTTTGCAAAAATTGATGCCAATGGCAACGAACTTCAGGTGCTCCACGGGATGGCTTGGCACATTCAGGAAGATCACCCCGTGTTGGCAGTGGCCGTTTACAACAACCCAGACCACCTGTGGCAAGTCCCGCAAGCGGTATTGAACATCTGTCCCGATTATGCCTTGTACCTTCGACACTACTCAGAAGGCTGGGCAGACACCATCATGTACCTATTGCCAAAGCCCTGATATTTAATTGGCATAGGTCTCCACCAAATAATCCACGATTGCCTTGGACTCAAACATCGCCTTGCCGGTGTTTGGGTCTTCCAAGTACGGCACCATCATTTTGTTGGTCTTGCGCATAAAAGCCTCTCGCTTGCCACCTTTCACTGGGGTGTATTCACCCACCGCCGCATGCACGCCATTGATGCCCATGTCGGCCCATTGCTCCTTGCCCAAATTCACCAGGGTGTAGGCAATTTCCAGCTCGCACAAGGTTTCACGCACAGGCCTGCAAAAGGGTGATGCTTCAAAACTGTACAGGGTCAACAATTGCGCTGGGGCACGGGATGGACGCACCCTCATGCCGCCGCCCAAACCCAGGGCAGTGTTTGCACTGCTAAGCACCACTTGCGCAGGCATAAGCTTCCACCGCATAGGCACATCGCGTTTGCCATAAGTGGAATACAAATACTCAATAATGTCTGCAGACTCATAGAGGGTGGTGCCCGTGTTTTCGTCCACCAGCAAAGGGAACTGCTGCTTACCACCCAGTGCCTCGGCTGTTTGGCGATGGCGCACCCCACCTTTTGGGCAAGGGTAAATTTCAGCGTCCAGCGCGAGTTCGGTCAGCACTTCACGCACCAGTCGGCAATACGGGCAAGCCTCAAACTCAAACAACTTCAAAGGTTTGACTGGCTGCAGCGCTGCGGGTTCGCTCATCAACCCCTGCCACCCCCGAAGTGTAGAGGCTGCGGTGCCTAAGGCAACTTTCAACAAATGGTTCACGGTGACTCCTTCCAAGTGTTAATGAGATTGTGCATTGCGCATCGCGCTTAAGGCAGCGGCCAGCAAGATCATGCCGCCGCCCACAGCCGTTTGCAGTGTGAGCACCTCGTGGCTGATCAAGATTGCAGACCCAGTGGCAAACACCACTTCCGACAGCATGACAACCGCGGTCACATTGGCAGGCAAACGGGCTGCGCCATATTGCAAACCATAGTTGGCCAGCAACAAGCTCGTCGAAAACGCCAACAGCACAAGCCATCCAAAAGCGCTGGGCAAAACGGGCCACTGCACCACCCCGTTGCCTGGCCCCAAAATCACTGCCAACAAAGCAGCCACGGCACCGGGCGCCACCACGCCGCCCACAAACATGGCAAACAAGCGTGCCTGCGCCGTGCGTTCAGCCTGGTGTTTCAGCAAGATGTTGTTCATAGCAAATGCCACACCACCCAGCAAGCCCAGCCATTCCCCAAGGTTCGACGGCAGTGCAAAACCAATTTGCCCAGGCGGGCTTAACACCAGCAAGGCCCCCACAAAAGCCAACAGCACCCGAAGGCTGGCTCCCAGGGTGACGGGTTCGCCTAACACGAAACGCGCCAGCAACACCGCCCAAATGGGCATGAGATAAAACAGCAAAACCACGCGAATCACTTCGGCAATCGACACGCCCCAATTGAATCCCACCATGGTGGTGCCTGCCGCCAACGCCAAACCCCACAGGGCTGGGTGGGTGGTGAACTCCCGCCACACAGCAGGCCGAAGCGCCAGAATTACCGTGCACCCCAGCAAGTAGGTTGCGGCCGACGACCACAGCGGATGCAATCCTTCAGCTTGCAAGGCACGCAAAGGCCACCACGACAGCCCCCAAACCAAGGCATTGAGCACCAGGGCCAGGTACGGCATCGCTCTGAGGCGGGCGTCAGGCACAGTTCACCACCACACGCCCCTGCAACTGATTGGCCAGCACTTGGCGCGCGGCGTCCAGGGCTTGTGCAAGGCGTACTTCTTTGAGCATAAAATCCAGGTCGTACTCGCCAAAAGCTTGTGCAAGCATTCCCCATGCACGATCTCGCTCTGCATGGCCACGAAACACGCAATTGATGCCGCGAAGGGTCACACCACGCAAAATAAAGGGCGCCACACTGCCCTGAAAATCAATGCCTTGCGCCAAACCACAGGCTGCCACCACACCACCGTAACGGGTTTGCGCACAGGCATTCACCAAGGTGTGGCTGCCCACGCTGTCCACCACCGCAGCAAATTGCTCTTTTTGCAAGGGTTTGCCAGGCCGACTCATGGACTCCCGGTGAATCAAGTGGGTGGAACCCAGACCCAAGCGATCAAAATGTGATGCTGCGGAATCAGACACCGGTGCGCCCGTCGCATCAATCGACCCAGTGAGCCCCACCACCTCATAACCCAACTGCTTGAGCAACAGACAGCTCACCGTGCCCACACCACCGCTCACACCGGTCACCAACACTGGGCCATCGCCCGGCGCCACTGGATGGTCTTGCAAAGCCATCACGCACAATGCCGCCGTGTAACCCGCAGTACCCAAAGCCGCAGCCCAACGGGCACTGCGCCCCAGCGGGATGGGAGAGATCCATTGTGCAGGCACCACCAATCGCTCTGCCAAACCACCCCAGTGGGTTTCACCCAAGCCCCAATCGTTGACCTGGCAAATGGTGCCCACAGGCCATTGCGGCGATTGAGACTCCACCACTTCACCAATTGCGTCAATGCCGTGGACCATGGGGTAGGTACGCGCAATGGGCGCCGTGTGGGTCAATGCCAATGCGTCCTTGTAATTCAGGCAACTGTAGTGAACACGCAGCACCACTGCATCATCGGGAAATTCAGACTCTGTGAGTGTCTCAAGCTGTGCCTCTGGTTGACTGGCTTGCCTTGAAATCCAGGCCCTCACCATGGGTTCTCCTCGTTTTTGTGTCCCGCAATCATCGCACAAATGGGGGTGTCAATTTGCGCTGTAGACCACGCTTGCATACACTTCAGGTTTACCTACCCAGAACAACAAAAATCGTGCGCAAACCCACTGCCAAAAGCCTCATTCTCGACCTCCTGCTGGCCTCGAACGGTCGCCCATTGTCTGCCAAGCAAGCCATCGCTGCATGCGGCATCTTCGACATCAGCGTAAACAACACGCGGGTGGCTCTGGTCCGTCTTTCTGCGGAGGGGTTGATTGAATCGGCTGGCCGCGCACTGTATCAACTCACCGACGACGCACACACCCTGGCCGACGATGTGGCCGCCTGGCGCACCCGCAGCACCCGTGTACGTCCGTGGGATGGCAGCTATATAGTTGTGCAGGCTGAAAAGCTCTCACGCAATGAGGCCAAACAGCAGCGGGCGCGGGCACGCGCTTTGTTGATGCTCGGGTTTCAACCCTTGAATGAGCATCTCTTCATCCGCCCCAACAACATTGAAGACCACCTCGACGCGGTGCGGACACGCTTGTACAAATTGGGGTTGGAGCGAGAAGCCCCCGTGTTTGCAGCGAGTCATTTCGATGCCGAATCCAGCCACCGAATTGCACAACTCTGGAACCCGCGCGAACTTGAAACCGTGTATGCCCAACAAACCAAAAAGATGCGCACTTGGTTGGAGCGGCATGGAAGCTTGGAGCCCGAAGTGGCTGCACGTGAGTCCTTTCTGCTGGGTGGCGCGGCCATCAAACACGTGGTGTACGACCCATTTTTGCCGGAGCAGTGGGTGGACACTGAAGCGCGCAACCACTTCCTTGCTGCTGTTGATGAAGTAGACAAAGCGGGGCAGCGCATTTGGACGGCATTGTGGAGTTCGATGGAAGGCTGAGCCACCTTTCTTGCCACAGATTCGGCCGCAGATTTGGCCGCAAGCCGAGCAGAGGCTTGTTTCTCGCTGAAAACCTGTATCTCCCTTGCTGGTTTTCTGGATGCTCGCACCAAGCCTTCTGCTCCGGCCTGGGCCCCGGGCGGCCACCTGCCTCGCCATGCACCTGCGCAGCCTGGCTTGCGCCCAGAAGCCACCGGGAGCCAATGCCCCTGCAGCGACCTTCAGGACAATCTGCCCGACCGTGCC
>DASUEF010000005.1:0-3256 GCA_036275215.1 Limnobacter sp.
AACCCGTTTTGGTTGTTGCTTCAGCAGTTGCCGTATTTCAGCCCTTGGTATGACCCTTCCAAGGAGGGCTCCACGCAGCTTGCGCAGGACTACCTCAAACAGTCGCCTGCGGCGATGGCTGCCGGTGCAATTGCAGCCAACATGAAAGTGGCTGCATGAGGTTTGGTAGCTGCTCTGGGTTTACTCGATCACGTAACGTGTCCAGCAAATTTCTTTCTCGCCAATTAGCGGGATATTGATCTTTTTGCACACCGTGATTTGTTTCAAGCCTGTGGAAATCGTCATGTCCACAGGCACTTTGATTTCTCCAACCGGTTCTTGGTCGGCTTTGCCTTCAAGCTGTGCCAACGCTGCTTCAATCACATTGTTAACAATCCCGTTGGCAAACGATTCAGCGTTGTTGGCCTGTGTGGACAATGTGGTGGTTTTAAGGCTCAAGAGCGCTTCGCGGGTTTCTGCAACTGTATTCATGATGATTATTGATTCCAAAAAGGAACCAATTTAGCGGAGTTCGATCCCCCGGACGGCTTTGAGTCGCCAGAGGTTTTGGTGGTGGTCCGGTCTGCAGAACCGAACTTTCCCCAGCTTGCAGGGTCTTTAAGTAACTGTTATGTTGCTGCCTATGAAAAAGCTGTTCCAAACCCTTTGCATGTGTTTCATGATGCTCGCGCTGCCCATCCAGGGCATGGCGCAGGCCAGCATGTTCGCCTGCCACCTGTCGGGGGAGGAGATGGGCAAGCAAGTCACTGCACACCACGTGGGCATGGATCATGGTGACGCTGGGCACCAAGCGATGGGGCACCAAGCGATGGGGCATCCCGACATGGATCATTCGGCCCACAGCACAGATGGTGACAATAGTTCGGGTGGACAAGTGATCAAATCGTTGCATGGGTGTTGCAACTGCGCACCCTCTTGCGCGGCGGTGGTACTGCCCAACTCACCCAGCAAGTTTGGCGCTGTGCAACAGGCCAGCCAGGTGCTCTTGCCAGTTCAACTTACCCACCACTCTGCCGATCTGCGGCGCATCGATCGACCCCCCAAGAACCTCGCCATCTGACAATCGGTGGGCATGGGCAGGCTAAGCCTGCCTTGCCTTGTTGCATTGAATGATTGCGAGAAGTCATGAACTTACAACGTCGAACCCTGTTGCCGTGCCTGGCGCTCCTGCTGCCAGCGTTTGCCCACACGGCTGAAAACGACCTTCATTACACCTCGGTGTTTGAAAATTACCGGCCCTATGCCGAGCCTGAGTTGCAAAATTGGCCCAAGGCCATTGAGACCGTGGAAGAAATTGGCGGCTGGAGGGTGTACGCGCGAGAGCCCCGAGAGGGCATGTCACCCACCAAAGAGGAGGTGCCTGCGCCACCTCCCAGCCATCACAACCATGTGGGGGACAAACCATGAAACGGCCTTCTTCCACGATGACCCGGAGTGCTTTGGCAGCTGCTGTGCTGGTGTTGAGCGGTTGTGCCACAGTGAATATTGGTGACTCGTTACAAACCACCAACCAGTCGCTGGCAAGCTTCACCCATGGGCAAGCGCAGTTGATTCAAACGGATACACAGCGCCAGGCCATGCAGGCCAAAGCGGACGACATTTTGAAATCGCCACTGACCCAACAGGCTGCGGTGGATTTGATGCTCACCCACAGCCCACAGTTTCAGGCGGTGTTGGCCGACCAATGGGCGCAAGCCACCCGTGCTGCGCAGATTGGCCGGGTGCACAACCCGGTGTTTGCCTTTGAGCGTGTTCGCATCAAAGACGAACTGGAACTGGGGCGCCTGCTGAGCTTTGGTTTGTTGGACCTGCTCACTTTGCCCGCCCGGCAGGGCATAGCCCAGCGTGAGGTGGATCGCGCTCAGTTGCAGCTCACCAGCAGTGTGGTGGAGCAGGTCACGCAAGTGCGGCAGGCTTGGGTGGATGCTGTGGCCGCCCAACAGGCCTTGCATTATGCACAGCAGGTCTTTGAAAGCGCACAAACCAGCGCCGAGCTGGCGCGAAGAATGCAGGAGGTTGGTAACTTCACCCGCTTGCAGCGTGCGCGCCAACAAAGCTTTTATGCAGATGCAGCACTGAACCTGGCTGCCAGCCGCCACAAGGCCACAGCCACGCGCGAGGCGTTGGTCCGCATGTTGGGTTTGGCCCGCGAGCAGGCTGCAAAACTCACCCTGCCTGAGCGCCTGCCCGATCTGCCACAAAGCCCTCGGCCTGCCGGCGAGGTGGCCAAGCAAGCGCAAAACCGCCTGGATGTGCGCATGGCTCGTCTTGGCCTAGAGAGCACTGCAAAAGCGCAAGGCTTGGGCAATGTGGCCAGCTTTCTGGATGTGGAGGCGGGCGTGCGTTATGACACCATTTTTGAAAACGACACCGGCGAGCGCAACAACAAAAAAGGCTGGGAGCTGGAACTGGCTTTGCCAATTTTTGATTGGGGTGGCTTAAAGCGTGATGGATTGAACGCAAGCACATTGGCTGCGGTCAACCGGCTGGAGGCGACTGTGCGAGGGGCGGAGTCGTCGCTTCGCGAAAGCTACTCTGCTTACCGCACCACGTACGACATCGCTCGCCATTACCGCGATGAAATATTGCCGCTGAAGCAGACCATCGCGGATGAAAATCTGCTGCGTTATAACGGCATGTTCATCGGCGTGTTTGAACTGATGGCCGACAGTCGTGACCAGGTCAACTCCGTGATCCAGGCGATCGAGGCCCAGGCGGAGTTTTGGCGGGCTGACGCGGCTTTGCAGTCCACTGTGGTGGGCAAGCCTGTGGTGGTCTCGGTGAGTGGTGTTGCAGCAGGCGCCGGTGGCGATGCTGGTGGTGGCCACTGAGCCTTGGTGCAAACAAAAGGATTTTTATCATGACTTCCAGACGTGAATTTTTTAAAGCAGCCGCACTCACAGGTGGTGCCGTGGCTGCGGCCAGCGTGAGCAAGGTGGCCATGGCGGCCTTGCCAGAGCCTGTGATACAAACTTCGGCAGACACCATGCCCCCGCTGGTGCCGAACACCGGGAGGCCCTACAACCCTGTGGTCACCTTGAACAGTTGGACCTTGCCTTGGCGCATGAACAACGGTGTGAAAGAGTTTCACCTGGTGGCCGAACCTGTGTTGCGGGAGATGGCACCCGGCATGACCGCCCACTTGTGGGGCTACAACGGCCAAAGCCCAGGCCCCACCATCGAGGTGGTGGAGGGGGACCGGGTGCGGATTTTTGTGACCAACAAATTGCCCGAGCACACCAGCATCCATTGGCAT
>DASUEF010000006.1:0-1574 GCA_036275215.1 Limnobacter sp.
TCGGCGACCATTGATGCACAGCGCTTTGCTGAGCACTTTCAGGATGTGAGGGGTTTGCCCGCGCCGGTGATCGAGGTGTCTGGCCGGCTGTACCCCGTGGAGGTGCGCTACAAAGACCCGGCAGACTTTGACACCCAAAGAAAGAAGAAGCAGCAGCCAGGCACCCCCGAGCCCGACGAAGTCGACGAAGACGCCTTGCAGGCGGCTGCCCTGGATGCGGTGGAAGAGCTATGCAGAGAGGGCCAGGGCGATATTTTGATGTTCTTGCCGGGCGAACGGGAAATTCGAGACATGGCCAATTTTTTGGGCAAGAACCTGCGCCAGAACATCGAATTGTTGCCACTATTTGCAAGGCTGACTGCCCAGGAGCAAGACCGGATTTTCAAGCCCAGCGGGCGCCGCCGCATTGTGTTGTCCACCAACGTGGCAGAAACATCGCTCACCGTGCCTGGCATTCGTTACGTGGTGGACACCGGCGTGGCGCGTGTGAAGCGTTACAGCTACCGCAACAAGGTGGAAATGCTGCAAATCGAGCGCATCTCCAAAGCCTCTGCCAACCAGCGGGCAGGGCGTTGCGGGCGTGTGGCCAACGGCATTTGCATACGCCTGTACAGTGAGCAAGACTTCCAGGCGCGTAGTGATTTCACCGACCCGGAGATTTTGCGCTCATCCCTGGCGGCTGTGATTCTGCGCATGAAAAGCCTGCATCTCACTGAAGTGGAAGAATTTCCATTTTTGCAGCGCCCGATGGGCCGGGCCATTGCCGACGGCTATCAACTGTTGACTGAGCTTAATGCTTTGGACGACGCGGGCCAACTCACCAAGATTGGCCGTTCTCTGGCCAAGCTGCCATTGGACCCACGCATTGCACGCATGCTTTTTGAGGCAGCCCACCGAGCCTGCCTGGCCGAGGTGCTCGTGCTGGCGGCGGCCCTGTCGATCCAAGACCCCCGCGAACGCCCCCTGGATGCACAGGACGCCGCAGATCAAGCGCAGCAGGAGTTTCAGGACCCCGAGTCGGATTTCATGTCCTTCCTGAAACTCTGGAATTATTACCAAGGTTTGCGTGGCAAAGAATTGAGCAATCGCGAGATGAAAACCGCGATGCAACGCAAATTCCTGTCAGCCAACCGCTTGCGTGAATGGACCGAGGTGCATCAACAACTCAGTGCCATGGCCAAAGAGCAGCATTGGAGGGTCAATGCCTTGCCTGCCAACTACGACCAAATCCACATGGCGCTCATGTCGGGTTTGCTGGGCAACCTTGGCCTGAAACATGAAACAGAGCCGGTCTACCTGGGGGCACGTGGCATCAAGTTTGCCATTCACCCGGGCTCCAATCTGTTTAAAAAAGGAGGCAAGTGGTTGATGGCCGCCGAGCTGGTGGAGACGACTCGCCTCTATGCCCGCTGTGTTGCAAAAATCCAGGCCGAGTGGATTGAAAAGGTCGGCGAACATCTGGTCAAGCGCAACCACAACAATCCCCATTGGGAGAAAAGCTCTGGCCAGGCGGTGGCCATGGAAACAGGCACCATTTACGGATTGCCCATTTACTCGCAACGGCGCGTCAGCCT
>DASUEF010000007.1:0-53664 GCA_036275215.1 Limnobacter sp.
CCGTCAAGATGAGCTGGCCGCAAGAATTTCCAGAATCACTCAGCTATTGAGAACCCGGGTTGAAATTGAACGCGAAAGCCAGAACCAGCGTTTGCTCACCAGCATGGATCGGCGCGCCAAGGTTCAGTTGAGGTTGCAAGAGACGGTGGAAGGTCTCTCGATTGTGGCCATCTCTTATTATGGCTCTAGTTTGGTTGGTTACTTGGCCAAAGGTTTAAAGGTTGCGGGCGTGCCGGTCTCGCCGGATGTTGCGATTGCTGTGGCCATACCAACCATCGCCGTGTTGGCCTACGTTTCCATGCGCGCCATGAAGAAGCGTTTGGGACTGAACGGCGCCACAAGACACTAAACCGCAGTGCGTTCGCGGCACTGTCGTGGAATCTGGGTATAATACGCGCCATGGAAGCTTGGCAGAGCGGTTGAATGCACCGGTCTTGAAAACCGGCAGGGGTGTGAGCCCCTCCAGGGTTCGAATCCCTGAGCTTCCGCCAACACCCAAAACCCGCCCTTAGGCGGGTTTTTTACTTTGGATCTAAAACTTTCCTAAGTTTTGCCGCGAGCTCCCTGCGTTGGTAAGGTTTGCTTAGCAGCTCGAGGTCGGTATCCAATCTGCCGTGATGAACAATAGCGTTTTCTGTGTAGCCTGAGGTGTAGAGAACCTTCAAACCAGGTCGAAGTCCCCGCGCATGGTCTGCCAGCTGCCGACCATTCATTCCTTTGGGCATGATCACATCGGTGAGTAGCAAATCCACGTCTGGAATCCGCTGGAGCATCTCTAGAGCACTGGGGCCATCGTTGGCTATGCTCACCTTATAACCCAAGTCCAGCAGCTGTCCTTTGAGATGTTCCCGCACCAGTTGGTCATCTTCCACCACCAGGATATGTTCTTGGCCACCCACAATGTGCTCACTCTGGCGAGTTGCGTCTTCACTGTTGCGATCTACTTTGCTTCTTGGGAAATAAAGCTTCACCGAGGTGCCGTGCCCAGGTTCTGAATAAATTTTAATGTGCCCGTTGGATTGTTTAACAAATCCGAAGACCATGCTCAGGCCCAGACCACTTCCTTTGCCCACCTCTTTGGTGGTGAAAAATGGCTCAAATGCACGTTTCAAGGTCTCAGCATCCATGCCCACACCATTGTCGGACACGGTCAGTTTTATATACTGTCCTGCCTTTACTTCATCGTGTTGAATAGCATAGTTGTCGTCAATCCGTGCATTGCAGGTCTCGATGGTGAGTTTTCCCCCCTTGGGCATGGCGTCTCTGGCATTGATCACCAGATTCAGGAGAGCACCCTCGAGTTGTCCGGGGTCGACCGCAATGTTCCACAGTCCAGCACCTTCAACGATCTCGATCTCAATGTTTTCAGGCAGTGTTCGCCTAAAGAGCGTCTGTGACTCATGGATTAGACGATTTGCATTCAACACAACCGGACGAAGGGGCTGTCGCCTTGCGAAAGATAACAAGCGGCTGGTGAGTTCTGCTCCTCTTTCGGCAGCCTTGGCAGTCATGTCCGCCATCATGCGCAGTTGTTGGTCGCCGCTGAGCTTATAAGACAAGGTCTCTGCGTTGCCCATGATGACTGTGAGCAGATTGTTGAAGTCGTGCGCTACACCACCCGTGAGTTGCCCCATGGCTTCGAGTTTTTGTGCCTCACGCAGGCGGTCCTCTAGAGCGCGTTGCTCTGTAAGATCTTGCATACTACCGAGCATCCGAACAGCTTTGCCCCGATTGTCCCGAATCACGAAACCTCGGTCTTGCACCGTTGCATATTGGCCATCTGCTTTCTGGAATCGATACTCCATGCTCCAGAATGCACCCTGACTGTCTATGATCTCTTGCACGCTATTGACGACTTTTTCAACGTCTTCGGGGTGTACCCTGTTGCTCCAGGATTCGGGGCCTGGCTCAAGTGTGTGTACGCAATGTCCGAAAACGCGCTCAACAGAATCGTTCCACCATGCGGTGTTTGCCTCGATGTCCCAATCCCAAATCACATCATTGGTGGCCTTTGACACCAACTCAAAACGCTCATTGAGTTGTTGCAAGGTTAAACGTTGCTTTTCTTCTTGCGTGACATCGCGAAAATAAACGCCAAGTCCGTCTTTGTTTGGGTAACCGTTGACTTCAAACCAGGTTTCTAAAGGGGGATAGTAAAATCTAAGCTTGAATGCATGTCCGCTGCGTAATGCCTCATGGTAGTGGGAATACAGCGGTGACTTTATTGCCTCTGGGAACTCGTCCCACACGTTTTTTCCGATCAGTTCAACACGTTTGCGTCTCAGGAGTATCTCAGCCTGTGGGTTGATGTAGGCGAACTGAAACTCATTGGACAGCAAGTAAAAGGCATCTCCCATGTTCTCCAATGTGGCAATCAGACGTTGTTCCAGGTCAGTGTTTTTATTCTTGACTTCTTCGATCTCGCTGACGTCCTGAAGTAGACCTGTAATGATGGTTCGCCCCATTTGTTGGTGTGACTCACCGGTGCCCTTGAGAAGTCGAATGGTTCCTTGCTTGTCTATCACTCGGTGTTCAAAGGTGAATCGCCGCCCAGCGCGAATACCTGCTGTGAATTCTTGCGCAATGAGTTTTCTGTCATCGGGATGGATCAGTTGCATATAAACATCCATGCAGTCGGCCTCTGCGGCAAGCTGTAAGCCAATTGAGCGATCACTCAAGTTGCCGGTTGTCCAATGGATGCCGCCACTGTGTGTGTCGACCTCCCAAGCGATCGTGTCCAACAGGCGTTCGGCAGAGCGCAGCAAAACTTCTTGAGCTTGCATTCTGGATAGCGACTGACGCATCTCGTTAATCCGCAACAGCAGTTCTTGAACACGATTCGCATCAAATGCCTCGTCAACGCGAGGGGGTTGCTCTGTGCCCAAAAGAATGTCAGTGACATCTTCGACCCGGTGGATGATGTACGCCAACTGATTCGACTCATCCAGCACCGGAGCATTCACAACACTCCAATGCCGTTCTTCAAAAACGCCATCTGATCGACGAATCGGGTAGCGCTGTATTCCCATCACGTCGGTTGTTTTGAGTTGTTCTACACGCCGAAGGGAAGCCGTCAGGATCTCCACGCCATTTGAATGGGGATCTTCTGGATTGTTTGGGAATACCGAAAATATAGAGTGTTCCAAGATGTTTGACCGATTGGTCATTGTGGCTTGCAGATAGGCATTGCTGGCCGCCACAATTTCATGGCTGTGGGGGCGCAACACCAGGAATTTGCCGGGCACCGCTTCAAACAGCCCCTGAAAGTTTTGCTCTGCCAAGCTGGAGCTTGCTTTAAGCGCATCGTTTTGTTGCTGCAGTTTGGCTTGCCATGAGCGAATCTGCTGCGCTTCCGTGAGGTCGGTGATGGTGGCGAGCACACATGTTTCATCACCAAAGGTACATTTTTGCCAATGGAAACTTGCTTTCAAGCGCCCGCCATTGGCTTTGATTAATGTCCAAACGCTGGTTTGTGTTGTTTTGTTTGCAAAATTGTTGATTGCCTGAATCAAGGGGGCTCGTTCTTCCTCAGGTCTTAATTCATCAATTGTTTTGTGCGCAAGTGTTTCAGGCGTTAAATCCAGCAGTTGGCACACTGCGTGATTACTCCAATTGATCTTCCGCGTGAGAGGATTGAAAATCCACGCTGGATGCGGGAAGCATTCTAAAACCCCCAGTGTTTGGGCTGTGATGTGGGGGATTTCTTGCGTCATCAATCAATGCCTTAAATGTTTCTGAATGTGTATTAAATTCGTTTTGGTTCATATTACAGGGCTTGAACGCTGAATGAAAAGATAGTCGCACCTCCAATTGAGTGGGGGACTTCTCAGAGAGATCAAATGTCACTATCTTTTACAATTGGCGGGGGCTCAAACAGGCACTGCTTGCCTTGGCTCTGCGGACCAATTACCGGGGTGATTTTCTTAAGTTACTTGACTGGAATTAACCGGGATTTGTTGTGGAAATTGTCGAAACTATTTTTTTGGTCGATGATGAAGAAGAGCAGCTGCACATCGTGAGTGCTCTACTTCAATCGTGCGGATTTCGGGTGTGGGCTTTTTCTTGCCCTGAAGAGGCCTTGTTGGCGATTGAACGTGAGCCGTGTGACTTGCTGATCTCTGATCTACGCCTGCCTTTAATCAATGGCATGGAGTTTATCAAGCAGGTCAAGGAGATCAATGCGCGCATTGAATGTATTTTGATGACGGGCAACAGCAGTGTAGACACTGCCATTGATGCCATGCGTTTGGGTGTGGCTGATTATTTACTCAAACCATTCCATGCATCTGAGTTGAAAGCGGTTGTGAATCGTGTTTTGTATGTAAAGCGCCTAAAAGATCAAAATGAGCATTTGCTTGAAAGTTTGAAACACTCAAACGCCCAATTGCGCGATCTGAACGCTCAGCTCGACTCGTTTGCTGGTCGCGTTGCGCATGATTTGAATTCAATGATTTCTTTGATCCAGTCGTACTCTCGGGCGTTGGATAAAAACATTACAAGCAGTCTGGATGAGAACTCAAAAAAATTCTTGGGTCGAATTCGAACTGTGAGTGATCGTGGTTCCGCCTTGGTCTCCGATTTACTCTCTTTCGCCCGCCTGGGTAACAAGTCTCTTAAATTAAGCAAGGTGGACGTTGGAGAGGTTGTGGAGCGCGCCCGGATATTCGCTGAGCTCGACGCAAAACAGCCATCGATTGATTGGCAAATCGACAAGTTGCCAAGCCTTCAGGCCGATGAATCGCTGATAGAGCAGGTGTTTGCCAATTTGTTTTCGAATGGTGTGAAGTACACCCGTCATGTGGATCGCCCCTGCATTGCAGTCAAATCTTGGGACACACCTGAATTCCATTTTTTTGCTGTTCAAGACAATGGTGCAGGGTTTGATCCTGATCGAAAAGACGAGCTGTTTCAGCCATTCAAGCGCTTGCACGACGCTTACGAGTTTGAGGGCAACGGTCTGGGTTTGGTCAATGTGAAGCGGATTGTTGAAAAGCATGGTGGACAAATCAGGGCCGATGGCAAGCCTGGGAAAGGTGCAAAATTTGAGTTTTGCATCCGAAAGACCATTGAGGTGTCATTGCCCATCATCAGCACCGATGCACACGCTGATCAAGACTGTACTGGCACCACGGTGTGCAGTGTGCCGACCAACACCCGATTGCCAGCCAGCCCCATGGATGATCTTTTGGTGCAGTGTGTTCACAAATTAAACAACGTCATGCTTCCGTTTGTACTTGAACTCGACGAGAGGCTTGCAAACAAGCGCATGTACACGCCTCTCGATCAACGAAAACTCACCGAGTTTGATCAATCAATTTCGGATCAATTGGCGGCCATCAAACGCCTCCGGGCATTGATCTCGAAAAGGTCACTCATTGACTTTGAAGGTTAAGCCATGCGATCCCGTCCGCTTTACCTGACCGAGAGTCAAATCACAATGGCGGAGGCCTTGCCTCACATGATTTGGACTGCTCGGCCGGATGGTGTGGTGGATTATGTGAGTGAGGAGCTGGAAAGATACACTGGTATGGTGGGGTTGAACTACGAGCAAGGTGAGTGGTTGCTGGTGGCCCACCCAGACGACAGAGAGGATGTTCTTGCCGTTTGGAGTGACTGTATAGCCCGTGGAGTTGATTACAAGGTGGAGTTTCGAATTCTTCACAAAGACTCGGGGGAGTACCGTTGGCATTACGTGGCTGCAAGGCCCCACCGGGATGCCGCAGGGCAGATTGTTGCCTGGTTTGGTACAACCGTGGACATCCATTCGGGCAAGTTGGCCGATCTCATCATCAAGTCGACTGAGGCCCGTCTGCAACGGCATATCGATGTGCAGGTGCTAGAGACCAAAGTACTCGATCTCATCAGTGCCGGTGAACCCCTTCAAAAGATCTATGCCTTGATTACCACGACGGTGGACCGAATGTTCCAAGGGGCTCGCTCGTCCATCGCCTTGTTACAAAACGGCTTAATGCGAATGGCGTCTGCCCCCGGCTTTCCGGCTGATTTTCCTGCAGTGTTGGGTGATATGGTTGTGGGAGAGAATGCCGGCTCGTGTGGCGCAGCTGCCTTTCGAAAGTGCATGGTGATTGTCACTGACGTGATGACCGATCCAATCTGGCAATCACAGCGTGAGCTTGCAAAGCAGTATGGTATCCGGGCGTGTTGGTCTGTGCCGGTCTTGGGCAACAACGGTGAGGTACTTGCTGTATTTGCGGTGCAATACTCAAAAGTACAGGCGCCTTCGAAAGACGAGCTTGGTTTTGTGGAAAGGATTGTGCAGTTCTTGCGGGTTGCGATTGAACGAACCAGGCAACACGAGCAGTTAAGACGTAGCGAGGAAAGATTTCGACTGGTGGCACGGGTGACCACCGATGTGGTGTGGGAGTGTGATTTACGGACCGATCGCATTTGGTATAGCGAGGGTTTACGCACCTTGTTGGGCCATGATCCAGACAAAGATCCAAATTTACAGACAGGCACAGGATCTTCTGTTTACACACACCCAGATGATAGGGATCGTGTTCAAGCGCTTATTGCAGAGGCGATTCGCCATCGGCAGTTTTGGCAGGTGCGGTACAGGTGCATGCGCAAAGACGGAAATTATGCGCACGTGGTCAGCCAGGCCTACGTGGTTCGTGATCCGGATGGCAGGGCTGTGCGCCTGATTGGCAGTTTGAAGGATGTGACAGAGCAAATGTCACTTGAAGAGCAACTGCAGCGTTTTCAGCGATTGGAAGCAGTTGGGCAAATGACTGGTGGGCTGGCTCACGACTTTAATAATTCTTTAACGGTGGTGATAGGCAGTGCTGAGCGTTTGTTGGATGAGCTTTCTCACGATGATCCGCTGCGTCGCCATGCTGAAATGATTCTGAAGGCATCCACACATGGGGCAGAGGTGACAAGCAGCTTGTTGGCTTTTGCGAGGAAGCAGCCATTGAAGCCAGTTTCTGTGGACCTGGCGGACGTGGTGAGTTCAATGCGTAACCTGCTTGTTACCACACTGGGCGAGCGGATTGAATTGACCATCGATGCGCATCCCTGGTTGTGGCGGGCCATGATCGATGTGGCACAGTTTGAAAGTGCTTTGCTCAACCTGTGTTTGAATGCACGCGACGCCATGCACGAAGGTGGTTTGCTACATGTGCGTTTGTACAACCAGACGATGGGGACGCAGCACACCGGTCGATTGCATGATTTGCGGCCCGGGGATTATGTTGCTCTTCAGGTGAAGGACAGTGGATGTGGCATGGATGCTGCGACACTTTCACGCGTGTTTGAACCCTTTTTCACAACCAAAGATGTTGGTAAAGGGTCTGGATTGGGCTTGAGCATGGTTTACGGCTTCGTCAAGCAATCCAACGGGCATATTGATGTGCAGTCTGTTCTTGGCAAGGGAACGGAGATTACTATTTATTTCCCAAAAGTGGAGCACGAAGTGGGTGACATTTGTAATGAAACGAATGCAGGTTTGAAATTAAACGGGGCCCGTGAACACATTCTCTTGGTTGAGGACGATGATCTGGTGCGTGAGCATGTGGAATCCTTGCTTTTGAATCTGGGCTATCGTGTCACTGCAGTACCAAATGCAGCCAAATGCCTCAGCATGCTCGATCAACTCGAGCCGGTTGACCTGCTGTTTTCAGACATCGTCATGCCTGGAGGGGTTTCTGGCACCGACCTCGCCAGAGAAATCCGAAAAAAGTTGCCCGAGTTGCCGATTTTGCTGACCTCCGGTTACTCAGAGGATATTTTTTCTGGGCTCAGCAGTGATTTGTCAGAGGTCAAACTATTGAAAAAGCCTTATCGTCGTCACGATTTGGCATCGGCTCTTAAAACGATTTTTTCCACATAACCCAGGAAAAACTGTCATCGGTCTTTCAGTGCCTTGGGTTTGAAGATATAAATTTTCATGGGCTGGCCAATGACACGTTCACCATCCCTGAACTTGCTAAGCATGCGGCCGTTCACGATTTGATCTTTGTTTCCCCATTGGTACCCATCCGGACCAACAAAATCACGGGCGAGAACTGCACCAATTTTTAAACCTTGTGCGGAAACAATCTGCTCGCTCTCCATCGGGGCGCTGGCATATTCCTCAATGGCCTTGGGTAAGGCACGAATCACTTCAGGGTCGTATCTGCGACCTGAGGCACCCATCACAAACCGTTGTGCGTCTTTTGCAGTCAGCTTTTGTACCGCGAGCCAGCCTTGCTGTAATTCATCAAAGTCCTCTGCAACCGCCAGAATTCTGGAACCCAAAGGAATACTCGCACCCGCCAGACCGTCTGGAAACCCTTGTCCGTCATAGCGCTCGTGGTGATGGCGTATCAATGTGCTCACTTCACTCATGTCGGGAAGGTTCAGGAATACAGTTTGTGCACGCACCGGGTGTTTTAGGAGCGATGTTTGTGCTTCTCCATCGAGGCTGGCAAAGGGCGTGAAAAGGGTGCGATCTGGAAGTCCGATTTTGCCAATGTCGTGTAGCAATGCTGCGATATAAATCTGCTGTATTTCAAGTTCATCCAATTCGAGTTGTTGGGCCAGTAGTTTCGATAGCTCAGCAACGCGACGTGAGTGCGCTGCCAACGCCGGTGACCGCAAATCTAGGAAGTTGCAGAAGACCCGTATGGCGCTTAAATATTGAAGCTTGATGTCTTTTCTGGATTGATCCAGGAGTGCATTGACCTGTCGAATTTCATCCAGGCGCTCGTCCACTTTGGATTGAAGCTCATTTTGAAAGTGCTCTAATTCGTACACTTTTTCCGCAAGTGCTTGATTGAGTTGTTCCGTTTCTACCCGAATCTGAAACAACTCGACAAGCTCGCTGACCGCATGGCGTATTTCATCATCTTTCCAAGGTTTCCCGAGAAATCGATCCACTTGGCCCAGGTTGATTGCATCAATGGATGAGTCGACGTCTGCATGCCCCGTCAAAATGATCTTTCCCGAGTTGGATGATGTTTCTGTGATCGCTTGCAGCACATCCACCCCAGAAAGTCCTGGCATCCGCATGTCACATATCACCACTGCAGGTTTTTCACGTTTGGCCAGGGAGATTGCCTCCCTGGGGTCGGTGGTAAACAGCATGTCGTAGGGCTCTAGGCGAAACACCCGTCGCAATGCGTTGATGACGTTGGAATCATCGTCAACAAAAAGAATTTTGTGTTTTGCGGGTTTGTTGGGGTTGAGCTGACCGGTGAATCCGTGAATCAGTGCAGCCTTGGCCTGGCTCTCATCCTGCAGTGTTGCGTCGCTCATGCTTTGCCTGATTTTTTAATCCGCGTGAGGCGGTAAATATAAATTTTTAGTGGCTTTCCCTGAACGCTTTCATATTCGCGCACATGGTCAAGAAAATGTTTGGTAACCAGTTTTTCTTTGGATAGCCAAAGGTATCCATCGGGACCGATGAAATCACGGGAAAGGGTTTGACCCACACGCAGTTCCACACCAGATATCAACCGTTCTTCAAGTCTAGGTGCCGCCCGAAGTTTTTCCAGTGCGCCTGGGAATGCTTCCAACACCAGGGGGTCGTATCGGGTGTCTTTCCCCTTCATCACAAAGGCAAAGGCTTCATCTTCGGACAAGCGCTTAGGTGCAAGCCAACCCATTTGGAGTTCGTCATAATCCTCTGCAACGGCAAGAATTCGTGAGCCAAGCGGAATCACCTGGTTTAATATTCCATCTGGATATCCATCGCCATCAAACCGTTCATGATGATGGCGGATCATCACAGCAACCTGCTCCATTTCGCCAAGGCCATTGAACAGTGATTGCCCTTTGGCGCTGTGTGTCATCAGTTGAGCTCTGGCCTCTTTGCCAAGATTACCGGCCGGTACAAAAAGCGCTTCATCTGACAGACCAATTTTCCCGACATCGTGGAGCAGGCCTGCAATATAAATCTCATGTACAAGTTCTGAATCACAGCCCATTTCGAGCGCAATCAGCCTTGCCAATTCGGCGACACGTTTGCTGTGTGCGCTCAATTGGGGGGAGCGAAGTTCGGTGAGTCCAGAAAATACTTTCACCGCACTCAGATATTGGGCGCGCTTTTCGCGGCGAGACACGTCCAAAAATAACCGAGCCTGGTCCAGCTCTCTTATGCGTTCTTGGATGCAATGCTCGAGCGTGTCATTCAGAAGCTCCAGTTCTGTTGCTCGGTTGCTTAGCTCCCGTGCGCTTTTGGCTCGCTCCAGCTTGACCCTCGCCATGCCGACCAGCTCTGAGATGGTCAGTTGAAGAAGCTCTGCGTCCAAAGGTTTGGACAGATATCGATTGACATGCCCCCGGTTGATGGATGCGATGACAGACTCCAGATCGCTAAATCCGGTCAGCATGACGCGAGCAGAATCGGGTGAAACCTGTCGGATGGCCTCTAGCACCTCCACACCAGACAGCTCCGGCATTCGAATATCGCAAATGACCACGCCAGGTTTGTGCTGTTTGGCGAGAGCTACTCCCTCTCGCGCTTGCAAGGCAGTGATGACGGTCAAGTTCAGCTTTCTGATTTCTTTGCGCAACGCAAGCAGAACTTCTTGATCATCATCAATAAGCAGGACCATGTCGGGGCATATGTCGCCGTTGTCGTAATCAAGCGACTGGTCTTCCTCCCCAGCGGGGAGGGTGAAGCTGGCATTTTGAAATTCCAGATCCAAAGAAACTGTGTTGTCGGCCGTGCCGCTGGTGGTCATGGCGCTGATCCCCGAAGAAATGACGTTGGCCTTTCACCAAACTCTTCGGAAATCTTACAAAAAATTACAAAAAGCTAAGCCGCAAACTGAGCCCTAAAAATGTTCAATCTTTGGGTTTGAAGTAAGCCAGATGGGTGGTTGGTCTTTTGGTGCATTGCACCAAAAAAGCGCGAGAGGGATTCGGTAAATTACCGATTAAATGATTATGCGATATTTCATGTAATGCACAATTCAGGTGCCATACGCCGATCAAAACTTCAGCAATTGTCAATTTCTAAGAAATTTAAAAGCCTTCTTCGCCTGGTATGTTTATTGCCCTGAGTCCATTGTCTCGTAACTCATGGGTAACAAAATGAAACTCTTATTTCCCATTCTACTGGTTGCCAGCATGGGTCTTGTTGGTTGTACGGAAGATGCTTCAAGTCCGCCAGTCCCGGAAGATCAAACCAGCGCCAATTCGCTCGAGAATGCATCGGGTGATGGCAGTCAGCAGGGGGCCCAAGGACCTCAGGGCCCGCAAGGTGAACAGGGACCCCAAGGTGAACAGGGACCCCAAGGTGAGCAGGGACCCCAAGGTGAGCAGGGACCACCGGGCACTGCTGGCACGGACTTTTTTAATTTGCCTGTGTTTGAATTGGTGGAGGCCGACGTACAGCGAGTTCATGACGCATTTGCAGGTCGTTACAAGCTTGCCACCAGCACGAACAAACTCACCTGTGAAACTTTGGTGAAGATGTACATCGAGAGGATTTACCAATACAACGACAACCCGCAGCCCAATGGTGGGTTGCCGATCAGCGCTGTATTGGCGATTAACCCCAAAGTGCTTGAACAGGCCCGGCAACTCGACGCTCTTTACAAAGCGGAGGGCGGCATTGGACAGCGGTACCTGCATTGCATCCCGGTGCTGCTCAAAGACAATTACGACACGGTGGATCATGCGTCGACGTCGGCCTCCCCATCGATGCTCGGGCACACCGCCGGGCGCGATGCACCCTCGGTGATTGGCTTGCGAAAAGCTGGGGCCATCATTTTGGGTAAAGCGCAAATGGATGAATTCGCTTACTTCACCACGGGTTTTTCCGGGCGAACGGTGTTGGTGACCAACCCATACAACACACAGCAAAGTTCTGCTGGTTCATCCTCTGGAACTGGGGCAGCGATTGCGTCCAACTTTGCTTTGCTTGGCACAGGCAGTGATACTTGTCAGTCGATTCGTCATCCCTCGTCCGTGAGTGGTTTGGTTGGTATTCGCCCCAGCATCGGTGTTGTCTCAAGGAAGGGGATTTTCCCTTTGTCCCACATTCGAGACACTGGTGGGCCGATGGTGCGCACTGTGCGTGATGCTGCCCTGATGCTCAACGCCATGTCTTACTTCCCAAGCCCCCAGGAAGATCCAAATTTCTTTCAGGATGATCCAGACGTATTGCTGTACAAGCAATTCATCACCAACAACAATTATCTGTCGCCCACCAACGGTTACCTCAAGTACTTAAACACCACCCAGCACGGCCTGAAGGGGCGGAAGATTGGCGTGATTCGCCAATTGGGCACCAACATGAGCCCCGCAGCCCAAGGCACTTCACAGGGGGTTTTGATCGACAACGCTTTGAAGGCAATGAAAGATGCAGGTGCAGAGTTGTACGATGTCTACTTGCCTGCTTATGCGAGCCGTGGGGCGGGGTCTGGCCATTACGACGTGAATCAGTACTTCAGGGAGTTTTTTAGGGATGGTGGCAAGAGTCCACGTCGCTGCTTGAGCAGTACCTTAGGAGCAAGTTCTTCATCGGGACTGGCTTGCATGGGCATGGACGGCATTCTTGAGACATTGCGGGTAGGGCCACGCACCGCCGGTTTGGTGGGGGTAACCGCCATCTCCAGCCCAGAGCAAACCCCAACACCGGCGGAGCTGGATGCAATTGCTGCGCAACGGCTTTACGCCACACGTGTGATGGATGGTTTGGAGGCCAATACCATTCGTCCGTTTGCATCCACCAATACAACCACAGCCTTGCCAGTGAATACTGTTCGTCTGGACGCGTTGATATTGTCACCAGGCCCACAGGGTGGACGCACTTGCGATTTTGGTTCCACCACGCAAATGGGGTCGATTGTTGTCCCTGTTGGATTTGACAGCTCGGTGGGAGTGCCACGTGGGATGGAAATTTTTGTTCGCCGCTTTGATGAAGGAAATGGTCTGGGGATTGCTTATGACTATGAGCAGCGAACCAAGCACCGCAAACCACCTGCCATTGAGCCATCGCCTTTCTATCAAGAAAAGCCGATCAATCTCACAACCATTGGTGAGTTCAATGGACGTGTGAAAGCCGCCATGGAAGCCGCAACCAATGCAGCGCCGGAGCAACCTTCTCAGGAAACTCTGTTGATTGTTTTGGAGGCCATCACCGGCAAGAGACCTAGCCCATTGCCTGTCAATTGATGTGGAGTTCTGCAAAAAAAACGCCAGCGATTGCTGGCGTTTTTTGTTGGTGCATCTTTCTGAATTATCGATACAGCACTTCCGGTAACCACATACCGATCTGTGGGAACACATACAGAATGAACATGGCCAGGATCTGGATCATCATGAACGGGATCATTCCCATAAAAATCTGATTCAGAGTTACGCTGGGCGGCGACACGCCTTTCAAGTAGAACGCTGCCATGGCCACGGGTGGTGACAAGAAAGCTGTTTGCAGGTTCAGCGCCACCAGCAAGCCGAAGAACAAGGGATCTACACCAAAGTGGGGCAGCAAAGGAATAAAAATTGGCATGAAAATCACGATGATCTCTGTCCATTCCAAAGGCCAACCCAAGAGGAAAATGATCACTTGAGACAGCAATAGGAACTGAATCGGTGTAAGGCCCAGTGACAGCACCCACTGCTCCACCAGCTCCTGTCCGCCCAACAAGGCAAATGCAGCTGAAAAAATCGAAGATCCAACGAACAGCCAGCAGACCATGGCGCTGGTTTTGGCGGTGAGGAAAGAAGATTCCTGCAGCACATTGAAGGTGAGCTGACGGTAGCCCAAAGCGAGCAAAAACCCACCCAATGCACCCACCGCAGCAGCCTCGGAAGGCGTTGCAAGACCAAACACGATACTGCCCAGTACAGCCAAAATAAGCACGGCCAGTGGGAAGAACGATGTAAGCAACATCTTGAAAATTTCAAGCTTCTGGAAGCTCAGGCGGAAGTACCACAATGCAAAGTAGGCCAGTGTGATGGCAAAGGCAATCCAGTACCCTGTGGGGGCAGATTTCCTCTGACCTTCTTCAGCAGCCGGTGCTGCTTGTTCAATCGCGGCGGGTGGTTCTGCCACCGCAGCTGCTGGCTCCTCAATCGCAGGGGTTGCGATGGATTCGGTCACTTCTGCGCCCGCCGGTTCAGCCAATCCATCATCTGCCTTGGGCTCGTCGAAGCCAAAGTCGTAGGATTTTTCAGTGTCATTGGTGCTGTATCCCGATCCAAAGGACACCAAGCTGGAATCATCGAATGCGGCCTCTTCTGGCGCAGTCAGTTGGGTGTAGACCAAACCCAAAATGAATGCAGCAAAAAGACCAGGCAGCAGCGCAATAAAAAACTGCCCGAAGACCTGACCACCGGTGATTTGTCCCTCACGGCGACCTTTTAGACCACCCACCAACGCTGCAACAGCGCGGCTGGTGCCGTAGGTGCGTTCCAGCGACTCCAGCACTGGGCTCAATTTCACCTTGCGGTCTTCTTCGCTCAAGGGGGGCGCGCACTTGGGATTGAGCTTGGCGCGAATCATCACGTAAGCGATGTACAGGCCTGCCAGCATGAGGCCAGGGAAAAAAGCACCGGCGTACAGTTGTACAACGGACACACCTGCAGTGGCACCGTACACAATCAACAAGACCGAGGGTGGAATCAAAATGCCCAAACATCCACCGGCAGTGATTGCACCCGCAGCCATCTTGGTGTCATATCCGGCTTTCATCATGGTGGGCATGGCCAGCAGTCCCATCAAGGTAACCACGGCACCCACAATCCCAGTGGCTGTCGCAAAGATTGCACAGGTGATTAGCGTGGCCACGGCCAATGCGCCGGGCAAACGCGCCATCGAGAGGTGCAGGGCTCGGAACAATTTTTCGATGAGGTTTGCTCGCTCCACCAAATAGCCCATGAACACGAACAGCGGCACAGAGATGAGCACATCGTTGGTCATGACCTTGTAGGTGGACTGCACCATGAGGTCCAATGTTTTTTGGATGTCATAGTCGTACGCCATCCAGGTGAAGATCACACCCATGCCCATCAAGGTGAATGCAGTTGGGAAGCCCAGCATGATGGCAACCACCACCAAGGACAACATCAGCAAACCCAGGTGTCCATTTGTCATTTCCGAGGGAGATGGCATGGCAATCACCAACCCCAGAAGGATGAGGCCCATGATGGACAGACCAAAATATAATTCTTTTTTCATGATTCAATCCTGTTATTTCTGACCAACCATGGCCTTCATTTTTTCAACGTCGACCTCTTCCACGTCGTCTTCGCGTTTGGGCCACGCACCGTCACGAATACAAATCACGCATCGGATGATTTCAACAATGCCTTGGAAGAGCAGAAATGCGCCCGCCAGAGGAATGAATGCTTTGAAAGGGTAGATTGCGGGACCATCAGCCGTGGTGGAAGACATCTCTTTGATCACCCATGCCTCTTCGGCGAAGTAAAAGCCTGCGTAGGTGAGTGCAATCACACCGGGCAAAAAGAAAACGAAATACAAAATCAGATCGAGTGTTGCTTGTGTACGTGGTGAAAAGAAACCGTACATGATGTCGCCGCGCACGTGGCCGTTGGCTGCCAAGGTGTATGCACCAGCCATCATGAAATGAATTCCGTACAAAATGTAAGACATGTCAAACACCCACGGGTTGGGGTGGTTTAGTGCATAGCGCGTGAACACCTCGTACGAGATCATCAAGGTGAGTGCGACGATAAGCCAGGAAAACGCACGGCCTACCTTGGTTGAGAGCCTATCGACAGCGTGGAGAAAGGAGAGCATGGATTGAACCTCGGGTTCATTTAAAAAAAGCCAACAACCCTTGTGGGGCTGTTGGCTTCACTACGGGTTGATTTACTTCTTCTGTTGGGCGTAGAAAGCTTGAGCCATCTTGAAGTCCACGGTGGTGTCACTCTGCCACTTGGCAGCGCGTGCGGCAAATGCACGCTGTGACTCAAACACCTTCTTGAACATCGCGTTGGAGGATGCTTTCTCCTTGGATACTTCGTCCCACGCTTTCAGTTGTGCTTTCAGAATGCTGTCGGGTGTTTTGTAGAACTTCACACCTTGCTTGGACTGCATTTCCTGGTAGTCCTTGGAGTAGCGATCGATGGCTTTCCAGCTCATGTCAGCAGAAGCGGCTTCTGCGGCGTTCTGGATGATGGCCTTCATCTCTGCTGGCAGCTTGTTGTACTTGGTCTTGTTGAACATGATTTCGAACTGTTCAGAAGACTGGTGAAACGACTGCAGCATGCACACCTTGGACACATCGGGGAAGCCCAACAAGCGGTCGGAAGATGCATTGTTGAATTCAGCAGCGTCCAGCAGGCCACGATCCAGTGCGGGAACAATTTCGCCACCAGGCAGTGCGTTAACGGCCACGCCCATTTTGGTGAAAATGTCCACAGACAGGCCCACGGTGCGGAACTTCAAACCTTTCAGATCTTCAGGCTTGGTGACGGGCTTTTTAAACCAGCCCAGGGGTTGAGTAGGCATTGGGCCAGACATGAAAGACACCACGTCCATGTTCATTTCGCCGTAGATTTCGTCCAGCAGCTCCTTACCGCCGCCGTATTTGTGCCAAGCCAGCAGCATGTTGGCGTCCATACCGAAAGATGGACCAGATCCCCACAGCGCAACCGCAGGGTTTTTGCCGTACCAGTAAGCGATCACGCCGTGACCACCATCCAGCGTGCCTTTGCTCACAGCATCCAGCAAGTCGAATGCTTTTACCACTGCACCTGCTGGCAGCACTTCAATTTTGAGGCGTCCACCTGTCATCGCGTTTACTTTGTCGGCAAAGTCAACGGCGTACTCATGGAAAATGTCTTTCTGGGGCCATGTGCTCTGGAAGCGCATGTTGACTGTTTGTGCCTTGGCAATCATTGGGAATCCCAATGTGCCGGCGCCCACAGCCGCAGCAGCGGTACCGCGAATAAAATCACGGCGCTTGTTGTTGTTCACAGAATCAGTCATTTTGCCTCCTTTGGATTAATTTGACTGTTGGACGTTCTTGTAAGTATCAACGCCCAAACATTGTGATAACAGCAAGGTCGTAACTGAATAGTGGCAAACCCTTATCTTGCTTGTTTTTCCGGGTAATTACCGAGGTACAAACCCTAAATAAAAAGGCCATTGGAATGACGCCAATGGCCTTTGTGCATCACCGTTTAACAAAAAGTCACGCAGCGGCGGTTTTTTTAAGCGCTGAGCGAGCAGGCTTGGCTTTGACAATGTCTTCCACTTTGCGTTGCTTTTCATACAGAAAGCTAAGCACTTCGTGGCGATAGTGGTTGTATCTTGGGTCGTCTGTGAGTGCTACACGGTTTCTTGGGCGTGGAAGATCAATTTCCAGAATTTGCCCGATGGTTGCAGCAGGGCCGTTGGTCATCATCACAATTCGATCCGAGAGCAGCACCGCCTCATCCACATCGTGTGTGATCATGACCACTGTGTTTTGCAGCTCTCCCTGAATGCGCATCACTTCGTCTTGCAAATGTGCTCGGGTGAGGGCGTCTAGGGCACCGAAGGGCTCATCCAGCAACAAGACTTTCGGTTGCATCGCCAGGGCGCGTGCAATGCCAACGCGTTGTTTCATGCCCCCGGAAATCTCGGAGGGCAGGCGATCCAAGGCATGGCTCATGTTGACCATGTCGAGGTTGTGCAAAATCCACTCTTTTCGCTCGGCTGCATTTTTGCTGTGTTTAAAAATCTTTTCCACAGCCAATTCCACGTTTTGGTACACCGTGAGCCAAGGCAGTAAGGAGTGGTTTTGAAAAACCAATGCGCGGTCCGGGCCAGGGGAATTTACTTCTTTGTTATCCACAATCACCACGCCATCGGTGGCTTTGAGCAAGCCAGCAATGATGTTGAGCACGGTGGATTTACCACAACCCGAGTGCCCGATGAGTGAGATGTATTCGCCACGATTCACATCGAGGTTGATGTCCTTGAGAACTGGATTGACGGATCCGTTTTTCTCAAAGTTCATGTTGACTTGTGAGATGCTCAGGTAACGATTATTCATGATGATGTTCTCCAGATTTTTCGTGTGGCGCATCAAGCGGCACTCGTGCCACGGGTTATTTTTTTGCCGACGAATGCGACCATGCGGTCTAGAATGAAGCCCACCACGCCCACATACACAAGGGCCAGAACGATGTCGCTGATGAGGGAGCTGTTCCATGCATCCCAGATGAAGAAGCCAATGCCCACGCCGCCAATCAGCATCTCGGCCGCCACAATGGCAAGCCAGCTTAAGCCCACACCAATGCGCAATCCCGAGAAAATGTAAGGTGCAGCTGCTGGCAGCATGATTTTCCAGAAATACTCCAAGTAGTTGAGTTGAATCACTCTGGACACGTTGCGATAGTCTTCCGGAATGTTCCGGATGCCCACGGATGTGTTGATGATGATGGGCCAAATCGCGGTGATAAAAATAACAAAGATGGCGGAGGGATTGCCGTCTTGAAAACCAGCCAGCGACAAAGGCAGCCATGCCAGTGGCGGCACCGTGCGCAGTACCTGAAAGAGCGGGTCCAGCCCGCGCAGTGCCCACGTGGATTGACCGACCAACACGCCCAAGGCCACGCCCACAATCACAGCCAGGGAATAGCCATACGCCACACGCTGCAGGCTGGCCATGATTTGCCAAGCCATCCCCACATCGGTGCCTCCATTGTTGAAAAACGGGTTTACGATGAGTTCCCAAGTGTCGCTAACCACCTTGCTGGGAGAGGGCAGACGGGCACCCTCCTGACTACACAGTATTTCCCAGATCAGAAGCAAAAGTGCCATGATGACCACCGGTGGCACCAACTTGCCCAAGCTTTGCGTGAACTGTTTAAACAAACGCGTTTGTACCAATGGTGTGATGCGTGGCTTGGTGGGCACGGGCAGGCTTGCCGCGTGCATCTTGTTCAGTGTGTCGGTGTTCATCATGGTGTGGATCTCCGTGTGTGTGGCAACGCTGTGTTATCAGGCTTTCATCGCCTTAATGCTCAGGCTGTCGAGATATTTCTTGGGATTGGCTGGGTCAAAGACCTTGCCGTCAAAGAATTTCTCAACACCGCGTGAGGTGCCTTTGGGAATATCGCTGGCGGCCACGCCGAGTTCTTTGGCCGCTGCTCGCCAAATGTCTTCACGGTTGACTTTCTTGACCAGTGCTTGAGTGTCTAGGCCAGTGGGCAAGTAACCCCAGCGTTGATTTTCAGTGAGGAACCAAAGGTCGTGGCTCTGAAAAGGATAGGAGGCATTGTTTTTCCAGTACTTCATCACGTGCGGACTGTTTTCCACCACGCGACCGGTGCCATAGTCAAAGTGACCTTGCATGCGTTCAATGATGTCGCCCACCGGCGCATTGATCCATTTGCGCGATGAGCAAATGCGAGCAACTTCTTCTTTGTTGGCGGGGTCATCGCAGAACATTTGAGCTTCCATGACAGCTTTCAGCAAAGCCTTGCTGGCGTTGGGGTTGGAAGCCACGTAATCAGCGCGCATTCCCAGCGCTTTTTCGGGGTGGTTTGCCCACAATTCACCCGTGGTGACCGCAGAGTATCCAATTTTTTGGTGAATGAGTTGGAGGTTCCAGGGTTCGCCCACGCAGAATGCATCCATATTGCCCACCTTCATGTTGGCCACCATCTGGGGCGGTGGTACCACAATCGTTGACAAGTCATTGTTTGGATTGATACCGCCCGCAGCCATCCAGTATCGAATCCACAGGTCATGTGTGCCACCAGGGAAGGTCATGGCGGCGTTCAGTGCTTTGCCACTCGCACGCTTTCTATCCAGGCCTTTTTTGAACTCAGTGGCTGCTGTGCCCACTTTCAGGTCCATGTACTCGTTGCTCACCGAAATGCCCTGACCATCGAGATTGAGACGGGCGAGAATTACCATTGGAACCGGCACGTTGTTGGCCGTCACAGCCCCGGTGGTGAGTAAATATGGCATGGGTGTCAAAATGTGCGCACCGTCGATACCGCCTTTGGCCGAGCCAAGCACCAGGTTGTCTCGTGTGGTGCCCCAAGACGATTGCTTGGCAACTTCTACTTCCGTCATGCCATGCTTTTTGAAAAACCCTTTTTCTTCGGCCACAAACAAGGGTGCTGCATCGGACAATGCAATGAATCCGAGTTTCGCCTTTGTGGTTTCTAGTTTGGTGGACTGCGCCATGACAATTGATGGGAAACCCGCGGAGGCAATGACGGAACCGCTCCAGAGTGCCGCGCTTTGCTTGATGAAATTGCGGCGTGATGTCGAGGGGGTCTCGGTTGTGGCTGTGACCACCGAATATTCGGGTTTTTTATGCATGGCTTTGTCCTCGTTGACAAAATTCGAAGAAAAAACGGCGCACATCTCCACCGATGTGAGAAAAGGTGGGATGGACGCCGTTGTCCGGTAAATAAACTGTTTTACTTCGCAACCATTTGCCGACGCTGGCATTGGCTTCAGTAAGCACTTAGCACTTACCGTGCCAGCTTTATTGCGGTGCAAAACCTGATCGCTTTGTTTGGAAACGGTGCATGAATTCACCTTTTTTGATGAATATTGATCGGATTGGTGCGTTGCCGCATTCAATCGCTCAAGACAAAGTGGTGCGTGATCAATAGATGCTCCTGCAAGAGTGCAGTGCCTGCACCAAAGCGAAGTGAAAACGCCAATACGCACCGCCAGCTCGGGTATACTTGCGACTCTTGAAAAGTTCAGGAGAAGTGCGAGAGTGGCTGAATCGGCTTGACTCGAAATCAAGTAAGGGGGCAACCCCTTCGAGGGTTCGAATCCCTCCTTCTCCGCCAAAATAAAAAGGCCCTGCAAAGCAGGGCCTTTTTATTTTGGCGCTGAGAAGAGCAAAGCCCCTGCGGGCTTTGCGTGCATGGATTTACACGCTCGGTAAATCGGTGGGTAGAGCGCCCGAGCCACCAAGCTTGTCTGCCAGAGCATCCGCACCGGAAGCAATCCCGCTGCTCAATGTTCCCAGCAAATCTCCTTCGGGCAAGCTTAGCCCCGATTCCCCACTGCCTGTGTTGGCCAGTGTGTTTTCAAGGGTGTCAGCCCCCCCCAGGATGCCTTCGGCAAGCGGCGAGTTTTCAAACGCAGATTCTAGGCCGTCTAGCGCGTCATCGATCACGCCATCAATGTCGGAAGCCACCGGGTGCAGTTGATCGATCGCTGAGTCCAAGGGCTCGATCTGAGATGTAACCGGCGTTGCTGTGGTGTCCGCAATGTCAACCACACCACTGACCAGCCCGCCGTCCAGCGTATTTTCGGCCTCAATGCCGGCACCTTGCAATGCGCTGATAAGTGTATCCAGCCCAATGTCTGTGTTCACTGCTTCCTGCAACGGCGATGTCATCGGAGCAAGCGGCTCACCCAATGGCGTTTCCTCCAGTCCCAACACCAGTTGGTCCACAACCGTGGCTTGCGGGCTGCCTTCACCCGTGCTTGCAACCAGGAGATCGTGCACATTTTCTGCACCAGCCAGTCCAAGGTCGTTGCCGGCTGCAGCCGCATTGTCTGGCGTACTCTGTGGGTTGTTTGAACTGTTCTCTGCAGCCTGCTGAACCGGATCAATCACGCTGGTCTGTAAGTTGTCTTGGGTCAGGTTTTCATTGGCAAATTCTTCGAGACTTTGTGGGCTATCACTGCTGGAAAACTCACCAGTCCCCAGATTGCCGCCCCCAAACCCGGAGCCCCCTGTGGATCCAGTGCTTTGAGTGTCCCCAGCGCTTGCGCCAGAATCCCCACCCAGAAATGCACCTGCCGCCAATGCACCCGCACCTGCAATGCTTGCACCACCAGCGCCAAGCATCCCGGCACCAAACAGGCCCGACATCGCAGAGCCCTCCACTGCAGCTGAGTTCTCTGCGAGTTCAGTGGTGAACTCAAAGCATTCCACTTCTTCCATCACAACGATCTGGGCACCGTTTGCTCCAATTTGTTCACCCAGGGTGATCTTGCCATTGGCTGTCATCACCCCAGCAGCGGGCTTCTGCCCCTCCATGCCAGGAAATTCCACTCCAAGGCGACCAGTTTGTCCTGTCTGTATCTCATCGCCGGGCAGCAGTGCGTCTCCCGCCTTGACTTGAATTGTTTCGCCATTGCGCACAACACTTACGTCACCTTCCAAGGCGGTGACAATTGCTTGGGGGGTTGCCATGGATTCTCCTTTGGGCATTGAATCTAGCCCAATTGTGGGAGGCATCCATGGCAATCAAATTTGGGATTAGAGGGAGATTCACACCCTCAATTGAGCAGATGAGAAGATTTTAGGGGCCTTTTTCAGGATTGACTTTGCAGCATTTGATCGCCCAGAAGACAAGCCTGAATCAAACGGTCGAATTCCTGACTGAGTTGGCCGATTGAAACAGGATTCGGATGGTTTAACCAATCAATGATGATTGTGTTCAAACCACCGGCCAGCATTAAGCCAGTTTTTTCAAAGTCATTCGTTGCCATGGCACCCTGAGTGCGCAGTCGATTGGCATATCCCGCAAACAGTTGTGCAAAAAGCTTAATGTTTTGGTGGCGTTGCCGCTCTAGGCGAGGATGAACCCCGACAATTTCTATGCAGGCAATTTTTGCTCTTCGAGGGTCTTCAAGATACGTATTGAGAAATGCGTCAACGGCACAACGAACTGCAAGGTCCTGATTTTCGAGAGTAAACGCCATCAGTGAGTTGCTGACTTGTGTGTAGGCTTCGGCCACGATTTCATCGTGAATCAGTTCCAAAAGTGCCAGCTTATTGTTGAAAAGATCAAAGAAGGAGGTTTTTTTGCAGCCCGCAGCCTTGCACAATTGGGCCACAGTGGTCGTTTTGAACCCGCGACTTGAAAACAAAGCAGTGCCTGCGCCAATTAATCTTTTTTTGGTGGAGTCTGCTTCGGTTTTATAAGAACGATGCCCGTGATGCCGCATCTTTGTTGCCTTAGATTTCATATATTCAATAGTCGCCGAATTTGATGCCCCAATGGAATGCATTTGTTCTTACAAAGATTTAAATAGTGTTTCACTATTTGACAATAATTATTGTCAGTTATAAATTGTGCGCTGTTTAATTTCTATACCCATGAGAAGGGCAAATACACCATGCATCCTTACCAGGTGATCATCATTGGCAGTGGATTTGGCGGGCAATGTGCTGCCATTAATTTAAAAAAGCGTGGCATCGAAGACTTCGTGATGCTTGAGCGCCGTGATTTCATGGGAGGCACGTGGTGCCAGAACGCCTATCCAGGCGCCGCGGTGGATGTGCAGTCCTTGTTGTATTCGATTGAGTCTGAGCCCTACGACTGGAGCCAAATGTTTGCAGAGGGCGATGAGTTGCAGCGTTACACGCAGCATGTGATACAGAAGCACGGTTTGCGTGAGAAAACCCGCGTGCGTTGCAATGTGAGCCAAATCACTTGGCAAGAAAACGATGCGCTGTGGCGTGTGGAAATTGACGATGGCAGTGTAATGTTTGCGCGTTTTGTGATTAATGCATCAGGGCCCTTGAGCACGCCAGTGATTCCAAATTTCAAAGGTCGAGATTCGTTTGAGGGCAAAACATTCCATACCAATGCCTGGGATCAAAGCTATGACCACAAGGGCAAGCGCGTGGCAATTATTGGCAGCGGTGCCAGTGCAGCACAGGTCATCCCGGCGATTGCGCCGGATGTGGCACATCTCCATGTGTTCCAGCGTTCGCCGCATTGGGTATTGCCCAGGCCCGACCGGGTGTTCAAGCCCTGGCAGCGCGCCTTGTTGAAGGTGTCGCCGATCCGAAAATTGGCGCGTGCTGCCATTTATTGGGGCCTCGAGAGCCGGGTGATTGCATTCAAATACTCGCAGTTTGCACTCAAGCAGATTGCCGAACGTGAGGCACGTCATCACATCAAGAAACAAATCAAAGACCCAGCGCTGCGCAAAAAAGTCACACCCGATTTCACGATTGGTTGTAAGCGGATTATTTTGAGCAACACCTTATACCCAGCCTATTGCCGAAACAACGTTACCCTGCACGACAAAGCCGATGGCATTGCGGAGATCAATGCCAAGGGCATCAAAACGCTAGGCGGAAGCCAAGTCGACCTGGATTGCATTGTGTACTCCACTGGATATGACGCCACAGATGGTGTGATTTCTTATCCGGTGATTGGCAAGAGTGGTAAAAAGTTGTCTGAGTTTTGGAGCGAATTCCCGAGGGCTTACTTGGGCACCAGCGTGCCTGATTTTCCCAACCTGTTCATCGTCACCGGTCCCAACACCGGGATTGGACATACATCTGCGATTTTTGTGATTGAAGCGCAAATGCATTACATCATGCGTGCGATTACAGAGGTGCAAAAGCACGGTGGGTTGCACATTGAGGTGAAACCACATGCCGAACACGATTACACCACCCATATCCACAGCGAAATGGAAAAAACTGTGTGGAAAAGAGGTGGTTGTAACAGTTGGTACAAAAGCAAGAGTGGTCACGTGGTGGCCATGTTTCCAGGTTTTAGCTACAGCTATCTGCGCATGGCCAAAAACTTCAGGCTGGGCGACCACGTGATTGCAAAACCCGCTACACCGTGAGGTAGCCACCATCCACATTAATGCAGGCGCCGGTGGTGTAGCTGGATGCGTTCGATGCCAGGTACAGCACGGTGCCCGCCATCTCGCTGGGTTGCGCAACACGGTTCATCGGCACATGTTGCAGCAGGGCGTTGCGGATTGCATCGTTGTGTACCAGTGCAGAGGCGAACTTGGTGTCGGTGGCCCCGGGCAGCAGTGCATTCACCCGCACCTTCATGGGGGCACATTCTTTGGCAAATGCTTTGGTCATCGAAATCACGGCGGCTTTGGTGATGGAGTAAATGCCTTGGTACAAGCCAGGGATCACCCCGTTGACCGAGGCGACATTGATGATGCTCCCTCCGCCATGTTTCCCCATCAATTTGCAGCCCAGGCTGCTCATGAAAAAATAGCCGCGAATGTTCACATCGACCGTCTTTTGAAAGGCTGCCACATCGGTGTCATAAATGGGGCCAAAGTGTGGGTTGGTGGCGCCGTTGTTGACCAGTACATCCAAACGCCCGAAGCGCTCTTCAATCTGCTTGTAAAGGTGCTCAATTTGTTCAAGCTCACCCAAGTGGCAGGCCATGGGCACGGCATTCAAGCCGCTGGCCTGTAATTGTGCAGCCACCTGCTCGCAGCTCTCCTGCTTGCGGCTAGAGATGATGACCGTGGCCCCTTGGCTGGCGAGCAATTCTGCGCAAGCCAAGCCGATTCCCCGCGTGGCACCCGTGACCAGGGCGATCTTATCTTGTAAATTGAACAGCTCAAGGTTGTTGCTCACACCGTCTCCTTGTTGTTTTGCGGCTGGAGGATTGCATCTAATCCTCACAGCGTATGAATTAATTTTTTGTTTGAAAAGGTAACATCGCATGGGCTTGAAATTTGATCAAGAGCACAGGCACGTGTTTGTGTATGGTTCGCTAATGTATTTGCCCGTGTGGGGCCAGGTGGTGCAGGGCACCTACGCCTGTAAAAACGCCACCCTGCTGGGGCACGCTCGCTATGCGGTGCCTGGTGAGACTTACCCTGCCATGGTGCAGCAGGCGGATGCACAGGTGAATGGTTTGCTGTGGATGGATGTGACTGCACAGGATCTGGCACGGTTGGATGCTTTCGAAGGACCTGAGTATGAGCGCCAAACTGTGACCGTGCATGCCGATGGCTTGCCCCTTCAGGCGCAGACCTACATTTGGAGCGCACCAGAGCACCTGGATGGTACGCTTTGGCAAGTGAGCCAGTTTGAGGCGGAGGGTTTGCAGGCCTTTTTGACTCGGCATGTGCAAAGTTGGAACCAGATCGGTCAACGGCAAATAAAAGATTGAGTACCTTAGAACAATAAAAATTCAGGAGTCACGGCATGCCTTACATACTGGCCTTGGACCAGGGCACCACCAGCTCACGCGCCATTCTGTTTGATGCACAAGCTCGCGTGGTTGCATGTGCACAACAAGAGTTTGAGCAAATATTTCCAAAGCCTGGTTGGGTGGAGCACAACCCAATCGACATTTGGAACACCCAACTGGCGTGCGCTCGCCAGGCGATCGCCAGCGCTGGTTTGCAAGCTTCGGACATTGCAGGCATTGGCATCACCAATCAACGCGAGACCACCGTGGTGTGGAACCGCAAAACCGGTGAGCCCATGTACAACGCGATCGTATGGCAAGATCGCCGAACGGCCACGTACTGTGACAAATTGCGCACACAGGGCAAGGCTGCACCAATTCGGAAGCTGACCGGGCTGGAGTTGGACTCCTATTTTTCTGCGACCAAAGTGAACTGGATTTTGAGCCATGTGGAGGGCGCGCGGGCCATGGCCGAACGTGGCGAGCTGGCGTTTGGCACCATGGACAGCTGGCTCATCTGGAACCTCACAGGTGGGGCTGTGCATGCCACCGATGTGAGCAATGCCTCGCGTACCATGCTGCTTAATATTCACACCCAGCATTGGGACACCGAGCTGTTGAACCTGTTCGAGGTACCTGCAAGCATGCTGCCCGGTGTGCATGACTCCAGTGCCGTGATTGGCACTTGCGCCGCCACAGTGCTGGGAGCACCCATGCCGATTGCCGGTGTGGCGGGGGACCAGCAAGCTGCCACATTTGGCCAAACCTGTTTCAAGGCGGGCGAGGCCAAAAACACCTACGGCACGGGCTGCTTTATGTTGCTCAACACCGGCAGCCAGGCGGTTGAAAGCCACAACAGATTGTTGACCACAGTCGGTTGGCGCATGGGCCACCAGACCCATTACATGCTGGAAGGCAGTGTGTTCATGGGTGGGGCCGTGGTGCAGTGGTTGCGCGATGGGCTGGGTTTGATTGAAAAGTCCAGCGATGTGCAAGCACTTGCCGCCAGTGTGCAGAGCACAGACGGTGTGGTGTTGGTGCCGGCATTTGCGGGTTTGGGGGCGCCTCACTGGGATCCGTATGCCCGCGGCACCTTGGTGGGCATGACCCGGGGCACCACACAGGGTCATATTGCCCGCGCAGCACTCGAGAGTATTGCTCTTCAAACTGCCGACCTGGTGCAGGCCATGCAGCGCGACGGTGCACAACCCCTGCGTGAGTTGCGTGTGGATGGCGGTGCAAGCAACAACGATTTGTTGATGCAAATACAGGCTGACTTGCTGGGGGTACCCGTGGTACGCCCCACGGTGACCGAAACCACCGCCCTGGGGGCCGCCTACCTGGCCGGCCTGGCGGTTGGCGTGTACGGCAGCGAGGCAGAGCTGATTGCCCATTGGCAGATTGACAAGGTTTTTGAGCCCACCATGGGCATGGATGAACGGGGTGCCCTGTTGGACCGCTGGCACCGTGCAGTAGAACGCGCCAAAGGATGGGCAAATGCTGAGTAGGAAGCAGCACATAGAGAACCTGCGTAAGCAGGCTGACCAGGGATATACCTGGGACCTGATTGTGATTGGTGGAGGTGCCACGGGGTTGGGAAGTGCCGTGGACGCTGCAAGCCGAGGTCTGAAAGTGTTATTGCTGGAGGCGCATGATTTTGCAAAGGGCACCAGCTCACGCGCCACCAAATTGGCACATGGCGGTGTGCGCTATTTGGCACAAGGCAACATTGGCTTGGTAAGAGAAGCCTTGGAAGAGCGTGGGCGCATGTTGCGCAACGCACCCAACTTGGTCAAGCCCATGCCTTTTGTCATTCCAGTGCGCAACTGGTTTCAGAAAATGTTGTATTGGATGGGCTTGAAAGCCTATGAATGGTTGTCCGGAAAACTCAGCGTGGGCCCAACCACCCTGATGAGCCGGGCAGAAGTGCTCCGTGTGTTGCCTACCATCAATGACAAAAAGCTGGCGGGTGGCGTGCGTTATTTTGATGCCCAGTTTGACGATGCTCGCCTCGCCATCGCTCTCATGAAAACTTTGCATGTGCTCAAGGGCATGGCCGTTAATTACATGCCAGTGACCGGATTTGTGAAAGAGGGCGGTAAGGTGTGCGGCGTGGTCGCCAAAGACGAGTGGACAGCGCAATTGTTCACCTTGCGCGCCAACGCCGTTGTGAATGCCACCGGCGTGTGGGTGGACCAATTGCGCGGCTTGGACAACCCGGCCAGCAAGCCGATGCTTAGCCCAAGCCAAGGTGTGCATGTGGTGGTAGGGCCGGAGTTTTACCCCGCACAAGAGGCGATGCTGGTGCCAAAAACCAGCGACGGCAGGGTGCTGTTTGTAGTACCTTGGCTGGGAAAAACGCTGATTGGCACCACCGATACACCGCGCGAAGATACTCCCTGGGAACCGTCGGCATTGCCTGAGGAGATCGACTTTATTCTGAGTACGGCAGGGCAGTACCTGGCCAAAGCTCCCACCAAAGCCGATGTGCGCAGCGTATTTGTTGGTCTACGCCCCTTGGTAAAAGCAGGTGGAGGCGGTGGCACGCAGAGCACCAAAAGCATTTCAAGGGAGCACACCATCATCACGGACCCCAGTGGCCTGGTGACCATCACTGGCGGCAAGTGGACAACCTACCGAAGCATGGCCGAGGAAGTGATTGACCTGATCTGCGCACAGCAAGGTTGGCAGAACAAACCCACCCGCACACGCAATTTGCGTTTGGAAGACGATTTGCCCGTGCGCAAACCAGGCTCGAAATTGCATCCCTCCCTGGAGCTGAATGAGGCAGAAATTGCACAGGCGGTGCTAGAAGAGATGGCTGTGACCATTGAGGATGTGTTGGCACGGCGCAGTAGGGCGTTGTTTTTGGACAGCGAGGCGGCCCTAGCTTGTGTGCCAGAGGTGCGGCGCGTGCTTGCCAACGAGCTGAACCACAGTGAGGCCTTGCTGGATGTACAAGAGCAGGCCTTTCGGGCCTTGGTTGCCAAGTACCGCGTGCAGTGAGCACGGTCCCTGGATGGCAAATATTTTTGCAAAATTGCAGGCAGGGCTTGCACAGGATCGGTTAATTGGGCATAATCTCGCTTCTTCACAGCGGCTGTAGCTCAGTTGGATAGAGTACTTGGCTACGAACCAAGGGGTCGTGGGTTCGAATCCTGCCAGCCGCGCCAAAATTAAAAAAACCCTCGCTCACAAGGCGAGGGTTTTTTGTTTTTGTATTCTTGTTTCTGTTCCGCTCATCTGCTTACCAAACAAAGTCGTTTGACGCAATCCGGATATTCAGTTCTGTGTTGTCACCCCAAACACACCTTTGGGCATTTAACAGTTTGTTACGATCACCTGACCGGTGCTCCAAGGGCCGGCTTTTACTCACATAAAAAAGGAGATTAGGGATGAAAATCAAATCCTTGCTGTTGGGCGCTTTGCTGATGGGCTCTGCCACTGTGTACGCTCAGGACAAGCCTGTGGTGCAATTTATTGCGACAGGTGGCACCATTGCCATGAAAATCGACCCAGTTAAAAACGCACCAGTCCCCGCCATTTCCGGTGATGACTTGCTGGCCACTGTGCCCGACGTGGGCAAGTACGCCCAAATTCAGGTCAAGAACATTTCCAACGTGCCGTCGGATTACATGGACCCGACCCGTTGGACCCAATTGACCCAAGAAGTGCAAGCAGCCCTTGCACGTCCAGACGTGGCAGGGGTGATTGTTTCTCATGGCACAGACACGCTCGAAGAAACTGCATTTTGGTTGGATTTGACTGTGAATTCTGCCAAGCCGGTGGTCTTGATCGGTGCGCAACGCAACGCCTCATCCAGTGATTTTGATGGCCCCCGCAACCTGCTCAACGCCGTACGGATTGCTGTGGACGAGCAATCCAAGAACAAAGGTGTGATGCTGGCCATGAACAACCAGATCAACGCAGCCCGCTACGTCACCAAAACCCACACACAAAACGTAGAAACCTTTCAGAGTGGTGCCTTTGGCCTAATTGGCGAGGTATACCCCGACCGGATCATCTACGCCAGCACCCCGCTGCGTCGCCAGATTTTCCAATTGGGAAACCAACCCATGCCTGAAGTTGAAATTGTTGCGATGTATGGTGGTGCCAACGGCGCAGCCCTGCGCAACGCCGTGGACCGAGGTGTGAAGGGGGTTGTTGTGCAGGCGCTGGGCATGGGCAATATGAATATACCCATGTACGAAGCAGTGAAATATGCACTCTCCAAGAATGTGCCCGTGGTGATTTCTACCCGCGTGTACCAGGGCCGCGTGATGGCCAACTACGGTTTTGTTGGCGGCGGTAAAACCACGTTTGAAGCGGGTGCAGTGATGGCCGATGATTTGTCGCCACAAAAAGCACGCATCATGCTGATGCTTGCCCTGCAAAGCGGCTTGACAGGCCAGCAGGAGTTGCAGGCGGTTTTTAATCGTTGATTTGGTAATTTGACCAGGGGGCAGTCAATATCTGCCCCCTGTGTCTGAGGCCTGACCAACGAAATTGGATGTCAAGTTTTGCCATGTGAAGAACAACACAATGACCGCTAGATCAAACTGAACTGCCCCGGATTTGGGGAGGCTCTGTCATTTGAGACAATCGAGTCATCCTGAGCAAAACCCGAACCGAATTCACCCCCGCAGAGGTGGGTTGCACCCCCGTAAACTCTGAAACAAGCCTTGTGGGACCGCCAACCTGACAGAAACCAGTCACGGATTCACCACAGCGACAAGGGCTCGCAATATGTATCCTTTCGGTACAGCGAACGCCTTGCCGAAGGTGAATTGAATCATCGGTGGGCAGCAAACGCGACAGCTATGACAGCGCACTAGGGGTTTATTGCAGCCCGGTTTAACCCAGTTTGAACACGTTCATTTTGTGGCCTTCTGGCGTGCGGAAATAGGCAGCGTAAAAGCCGGGCATGCGTTCGCCAGGGGCGCCTTCGCAGGTGCAGCCAAGGCTTATGGCAAGCTTGTACATTTCGTCGGCCTGCTCGCGGCTGCTCACTGCGAGGGCGGCCATGGCGCCGTTGCCGCATTGGGCCGGTTCACCATTGATGGGCGTCATCACACCAAAAAACGCCTTGTCGAACCCGGTGCCCCAAAACACGCCACGGGGCACTTCAAGCAGGCGTTTTGCACCCAGCGGTGCAAGCAGTTTGTCAAAAAATTCAGCGCTTTTCTTCAGATCGTTGGTGCCAAATGTTACGTATCCAAGCATGTGGGTCTCCAGTGCTGCAAAGGGATTTCACTGTATCAAAATCCAGCTTGTAAAAACTGCCCATGCTCAATGGTTTTACCAAAATTAGGTTGAAATTGCTCATCAAGCACAGTGGGTTTGGCAGGAGCGGGGATTCAGTCGCACTGACAATTTTCCCGTGGGCGAGCCCGACATTGCTGCGTGATCGGAATCGATCGGTCAACCCTTGGGGAATTAATTGCGTTGCCCTGGGTCTACTTAAAAATTTGTTGGAGGGCATGCATGAACACCAAAGGATTGATTGACCAGTTGTTGAAAGCTGGCGGGGATTTGCTGCAACAGGGAAGTGGCCAAATTTCCAAACCTGGCCACGGTAAACAAAACGTGAACATGCGGGATGTGATGCTGGGCGCAGGCGGTGGTGCTGCCGCTACGGCTGCGTTGGGGATGTTGTTGGGCAATAAGCGTCACAAAAAGTTGGGGGGCAAGGTGCTCACCTACGGAGGCTTGGCAGCTTTGGGGGTTTTGGCGTACAAGGCATATAGCAATTATCAGGATCAGCAAAAAGGCCAATCCGGTGTGGACCCTACACAGGTGCCACAGACCGTGGATCGCTTGGCAGAGGCCGCATTGGAGCAGCATAGCCAAGCCATTCTGCGTGCATTGATTGGCGCAGCAAAGGCCGATGGGCACATTGACGCCACGGAGCGCCAGCTGATTGATGCCGAAATCTCGAAGCTCACTGGCGACCCGCAACTGCGTCGTTGGTTTGAACAGGAGATGAACAAACCCCTGGACCCGATGGAGATTGCAAGTTATGCCACCTCTCCTGAACTTGCATCCGAGATGTTCTTGGCCAGTGTGTTGATTGTGGATGAGGAGAGCTTCATGGAGCGTAGTTACCTGCAAGAGCTTGCCAAGCAGTTGCGTTTGCCCCCCGCGCTGCAGGCAGAGTTGCGTATGCAAGTGGAGGAGGCAAAAAAACAGGCCCAACCAATTGGCTGAGCCTGTATGAGGTGCTGCTGCTTTGTAATTATTTAGAATTTCTGCGAGAGGCTGACTGAGAAGAAGTGGACGTCCAGGTTGGTGATGCCTTTGAACTCGCCGCCAGACACTTCCACTGGTGTGACCTGGTCGTTGTTGCCCACTTGGCCATCATCCACATCCAACAGCTGATAAGCCACTGCGACCGTCAAGTCTCGATTGGGGTAGAAAGTGGCACCTGCCCCAAAAAAGCGCCGGTCATTGTCTGGCAAAATCGGGATGCGGAGGTCGTCTTCCACCACACCATTTTCCCATGCGTACCCTGCATGCAAGGTGAGTCGGCGGTAGGCTTTGTAGTTAAAGCCCAATCGGTAGGAGTGTGCAACTTTGAAGTTTTGGGGCACATCTTCGATGAGGCGACCGTTGCTCTCACGTTCATAACGCAGGCGTGTGTCGGTGTAGTCCTGATAAGTGTATGTGGCCATCAAGTCCAAGCGAGGACTGTAGTGGTGGAACCAAGACACGCGCAACTCGTCAGGAAACGTGATGTTTTGCCTAGCCCGTTGAAAGGGTTCTAGATCGCCTGCGGCTTGAGGGCCATTCACGCCAAGCAGTGGTCCAAAGGTGCCGATGGTTGGTCCCCTTAGGAATTCGCGGAACGCTGCGGTGTCCGCATTTTCGTCGATGGTCAACTTACCACTGTTGCCCTCGAAGTAAGTTTTAGGGCGATAAGACAAACCAATCCGCGTGCGGTCGGTGGGTTCCCACAACAACCCTGCTTGGGCATTGAATGCCCACCCAAACATGCGCAGCTTGGCATCTGATTCGTCGGGGATGGGGGGAGCTTGCCCAGCTGCTGCGGCTGCATCCAGCAGAGGTGTGCTGCCAGGAGAGAGTTTCTCAACTGCATCGCGGAAGTTGATCTTTAGCTTGATGGATTGAAAATACCTTTCATACGAGCCGTTGGCTCCCAAAGACAGAGTCGGAGATATTTTGTAGCCGAATCCCAAATTCAAGCGAGTGACTTTTAAGTCCACATCTCGACCCTGGCCGCGGCCCGGATAGTTCTCGTCATAACGCGCAAGAAGACCATGTGAGCCTGACGCACTGAAACCCATCACCAATTTGTTGTTCACCGGAATGGCAACAAACAAGCCGGGAATAAATAGGGCCGCATCGTAACCATCTTTGCGCGAAAAAAACTGGCCGTTGGAACCCTCGGTGCCCGAGTTGGTGGGAGGGCCATCATTGTCCTGCCGTGAGGTGTAATCGTTCACGAATGTCGCGACCGTGGCGACGTTGAGCACCTCAATCCGTTTGAATCGAGTAAGTGCTGCTGGGTTGAAGAAAATTGCCGACGGATCAGCCGCCTCTGCCGCCTGGCCGGCGCCTGCGGTGGCGATGCCACCCGTGCTTTGATTGTCGTTGGCTGTGCCTCCTGCCAATACAGACTGTGCATTGGCGCCCAACGCCAAAAGCACAGCAACCACCAGGGTTTGCTTGCGCAAACCGTGCTGCAACAACGCCATAGGTATGTCTCCCCTAACTCCGAATGGCGCAAGGTCGCGGTGCGCCTTGCTTGTATCTCGTGAGTGTCTCTTGTTGGCTATAAGTGAAATATTTAATAAATACAGTGGTTTATACGAAAAATAACCACGGCATAGCATGCTTGTACGACTTTTACCGTCGTCAAGGGTAACTCGGATTCAAACAATCGTTCAATTTAATTATCTGACCAAAAGGTCATTTATTTTTTGTTTTCAACGATTCGTGTGTCGTTTGTCCGCAATTAACCATGCGTTGTATTCCCGAACGTTCACACCCTGCTGCTTTGCTGGACGGGTTGGCGGTGGTTAACATGTAGCAAAAGCTGCTGGGCTTGAGGTAGAGTGCGAAGTTTTTGACGGCATGTGGCACGGCTTCCAGTTGTTTGGCGCTTGGGTTGACCGCGCAGACAACGCCCTTTGGCGAATTGCCGATTTTATTCGCGGACACTGAAAGATGACTCAAAAAGCACCAGAACATTTCACCCAAGAGATCAAGGCCCTGTTTGAAAAAAGTGATTGGTCTGCGGCGAGATTGTTGATTAAAAAGAACCTGGACAAGGGATGGGTTGGACTATACGGCTTGTTGGCCATGACCCATATGCATGAAACCGATAGAACAGAGATTGATTGCAATCAAGCGCTGGAGTGGTTGGAGCAGGGCGTTGGTGCGGGTGAACCCGATTCATTGGCGATGTTGGGTAGAGTGTTGTTGTCTGGTGAATTGGGTGAGCGAGATTTCTCCAGGGGGCTTTCCCTTCTCCAGAGAGCTGCAGAGCTGGGCGTGTTGATGGCGGTACTCACCTTGCTCCAAATTCATGAGCACGGTGTAGAGGAGCAATCCGAGCCCAACCCTGCGATGGCACAGTTCTACTTGGAGCGGGCGGCGGATCTTGGGGATCCCCAAAGTGCCTATCGTCTTGCTGTGCAGCTGGACAAAAGCGGCCAAGATTTGAGTCGCGCGTTTCGCTACTACGACAAGGCCGCTCAAGGTGGCTTGGAACAAGCGGTACACAACGTTGGTGTGTGTTATTTGCATGGCAAGGGTGTGGGTCAAAACACCCGGTTGGCTCAGGCGTATTTCACGGAAGCAGCCCGTTTGGCTTCGCCGCTTTCAATCATCAGTTTGGCTCTGCTACACCTGGATGCTGAATTTGGAGTTAAAAATCGCAGCGTCGCGTTGGGATGGGTGTGTGTATATCAAGCATTGTTTCCGCACACCGAGATTCCGGATCAGCTGATGGAACTGATTTCCGATGCCTCTGGAGACGAAAATCTTCAGGCAAGATCTTTGGCACAAAACTTTTTACGTACCCAATTGTTGAAGTCTCCCCAGGGCACCGTGCATTGAATAAAAATTGCACCCCAGCCCACATGCGCCTTGCAGAACGAAATGCTCACACTTGTCGGTAAATTGACAGCATTTTACTGATTGTTTCTTGATTTTATGGTGTGTTAGTTTTTGTCCGAGGCAGGGCTTTGCATTTCCAAAATAAAACTTCAAATTGGGGGGTGGCAATGTTGCGGCGGTTTAGATCGGTGGGCGCATGTGTGGTCGTGGTCGCATTGGGCATGGCGCAAGGCGATGTTTTGGCAGATTCAGACCAGCTCGTATTGGAGCAAACCATGACCAGGGTTCAGCCCCTGGTTGGCTCGCAGGTGTTCGATCAGGATTTGCAACAGGCCACTGAGATCAGCAAAGTACAATTGGCATTGTTGACACATTACGCAGAGTGGGAAGGAACACGCCACCGTTTGGGTGGTACTAGCCAGAAAGGCGTGGATTGTTCTAGCTTTATTCAAACGCTTTTTAAAGATCACTTTTCCATCGAACTGCCCAGGAGCTCTCGCGAACAAATGATCTTGGGCGAGCCAGTTGCTCAGCACGAACTTCAGACCGGCGACTTGTTGTTTTTCCGAACCGGTCCAACCCGCAAACATGTCGGTGTGTACATGGGCAACAACCAGTTCATGCACGTGTCTGCTCGCCGAGGTGTTGAGATCGCCAAGCTGCTAACCCCTTACTGGCAAAAACACTTCATCACCGCACGCCGTGTGGGCTTGAATATTTTCAAACCTTCAAACTGAATGGTGTGAAGTTGGTGTTGTTGTCATAGTAGTCCTCGTTCTCTACGCGCTTTAATCGGTTGACGACCCAGTATGTAAGTGGAGTGGCCAAAATCTCCCAGCTTGTTTTGAGCACATATTGAGTTAGTGCCACAGTGATGATTTGATCGGTGGTCATGATGCCCCAGAATGCGATGGTGTAAAACAGGGCTGAGTCGATGAATTCACCCACCAAGGTAGAGCCGATGGTGCGGCTCCAAAGCCAACGCCCCTGCGTAAGAATTTTCATTTTTGCCAACACAAAGCTGTTGGCAAAACTACCGCTCCAGAATGCAATCAGAGAGGCCAGCACGATGCGCCAAGTGTTGCCAAATACGGTCTCGATGGCCGCTTGCTGCTGTACCCAAAACGGTGCAGGTGGCATGTTCACCACCACGAAGGCCATGAAGGATGCAAAGCCGAGTGCACCGAACCCTGCCCAAACAGCGCGCCGATCTCTGCCGTAGCCATACACCTCGGTGAGAATATCGCCAAAAATGTATGAGATGGGGAAGAAGAGCACTCCCGCAGCAAACGTGACTGTACCCAACCAGGGCAAGTCAACTTGTGCAATTTTTGCAGGGCCAATGAGATTGGAACATAGCAACACGGCCACAAAGGCCACCAGGACAAACTCGTAATACTTGTATTGGCGCATGAAAAAGTTTTAGGAGGAATACTCCGTTGTGAACAACAGAGTGCGGGTTAGAATCCAAAGGTCTTTTATCTTACGTTGACGCTTATGCCCAAACAAGCCACCGTTCAAGCCACACCAGAGGATATTGCAAATCTACTGCTCGAGGCGCAAATCACATTTTGGCTCCAGAATTTGAAAGGAAAAAAATTCCATCATCTGGTGATCGATGAATTGGAGCGTGCGCTGGATGTTCTTTCGCAACTCACGCTGAATCAAGCGGTGGACCCCGCAAAAGTGAAAGCCACTGCACAGCGATATGCTGTCGAAATGGAAATCGGTGGGGCCATTCCTGAGTTATTTGGTGAAATTGCGCACCTGATCTACCATTTCCCTGCTAGCAAAAAAACCACGGTGGGGCAGGTGGTGCCCGATGCAGTGGCCACAGACTTCATCGAGAAGATTTTTGAACATCAGGGTGTGCTAGACCATGCGGTTACCAACGTCCGCAACAGTGCGCCGTTCCGTCACTTTTTGTCGGATGTGATTTTTACGGTGCTCAAAGGCTATGTGTTTGAGCAAAACAATTTGATGAAAATTGGTACCGTGGCGAGTGGCACGCGCAAGGTGAGGGAGTGGCTGAGCAATCGAGCACCAGAGTTGAGTGAAGGTTTAGAGGACAGGGCCCGGCAGTTGATGGAAAGTGGCGTAAAAGGCTCGCTGGAAATGGTGGACGATACACTCCACAACGAGCACTACCGAGAGAACGCTTTGAACAGCGCTTTGGCCTTTTGGGATGTGGTGCGCGACTGGCCGTTGAATGCATACAAAGACTACGTGAGCGAGCAAGACCTTCAGGAATTCATGGTCATCGGTTACGAGTTTTGGCTGGCGTTCCGAGAAACCGACTACCTCAAAAAGTGCATCGATACGGGGGTGGATTTCTTCTTTCAAAAGTATGGTGGGCAGACCTTGGGCTCGTTGCTGGACGACATCGGTGTGAGTCGCGAGATGATCACTGAAGAGATCGGCGGCTACGCGCCCGACCTGGCCGATTTGCTGTTGGAAACAGGATTGGCGGAAGACTTCATACGCCGTCACTTGAAACGTTTCTACAGCAGCAAAAAGGCCCTCGATATTTTAGCCAGCGCTTGAGGCATACACTGGCGACATGCGCTTAAGGATTTTGAGCAAGTACAGTGAAGTCTTTGGCCCACCCCGCAGCTTGCGCAGCCGCTCGCTCGCGTTGTGTGCGGCTGGCCATGTTCAGCACATCGGCAACCAACTGGAGTGTGGCCGCCTGCCGGTCTTTGGTGTATTGCTGCGCCTGTTCAGTGGTGGGATTTTGCCAACCGTTCAGTAGGCTGGCAACCTGCTGTCTCAAAGCCCTCTCATCGATTTGCCGATTGGCCGATAAGCTTGCCAAGCGAACGAATTCTGTTTGTCTTTCGAGGCGTCGCTGGTAGCGCAGAGCACTGTATTGCAGGCTCTGTTCAGCCCACAGTGCAATCCGCTCCTTCTGAGCACGGTCCAGCGACCCCAGCCATCTTTCAAAATGCTTTTCCATGCGTTCTGCGCTGGCCTCAATTCGCTTCGTGCGAGATTTTGACAGGCGTTCCTCGCTGTATTCTTTATTAGATTCTTGCAGGGCTTGCTGGATTTGACCAATTTGATCTGGCCGCAGACCAAGCATCACTTTGGCAATTTCTGGTGCGGCGGCGTTGGCTGTGCGCGCCAGCGACGCCTGAATGGCTTTGTATTGTTCTTCCAGTTCAGCCACGGTGATGGTGCCCGGGGTTTGCTGTGTGAATACCAGACGACGCTTGGCCTGCATCAGTTGCGCGGCCAGTAGGGGCAACTCATGTTGGCGGTGCCAGGCCAAGATTCGGTCGAGGCCATCGCGCACCTCAATGGATTGTGTCTCTTCCCATTCGATGGAAGACATCAGATAGCTGTGCGCCAGGCCTGCGGCATTGTTGTAGCCCAGCTTGATGGCGCTGCACGCAGCAAGAGCCAGAACGCACAGACCAAGGGCCATGTGCCTTGCGCATCGAATGAATGCGTGCGCAGCAGGGAAGTGGTTGATGAACATCATGTGCATATGACTTTGCAGGGTCGATCTGGTTCCATTGATTTGGGACGGATCACAGCCATGCGCTGGCCCAAGCTGGCAAGGGATCGCACAGTGGCTTACGGAGCCCTTGCTCAATGTGCAGCACGGGCAGCAAAGGATTGTTTGCGCTGGAGTTGTCGAGCAGCCAAGCTTCATCGCAAAGGGGCAGGGCGGCTTGTACTTGCTCAATGGTGCGTGGCACGCGTGACTCTATTTTTTCTTCAGGCACCGCATGCCCACCCGCCGCAACTCGCTGAGCCACACGTGCTTTGTTAAGTCCAATGGAGGCCAAATGGATGTACACCAGCACAATCGTGTAGCCCAATCCTTTGGCCCGCGCTACAAAGTCCACTTTGCTGGGGTGGGAGAACACGGTTTCGAAACAAAAAGATTTTCCCTGCGCAAGTAAGTTGTGCCGCAATGTTTCTGCAATTTTGGCTGCCTCATAGCTGTGCGCCTCTGGCGCATCGGGAAAGAGCTCCCGAGCAATTAAGTCTGCATTAACAAACGGCATCCCCAGGGGTTTGAGCTGGGTGTTGTAGAAGGTTGATTTGCCTGCACCGTTGCCGCCCGCCAGCAGCCACAATTGCTTCATGAAAAGCGGACAGGCTTGAATTTGCCGTTTTCAAACTGACCGACTTTGACCTTGCCCGATGGGTCAATTTTTTCCAGATAGCCCGGATGTTGTGTGCTTGCTTGGTAACGCACACCTTCCGGTGCGACGGTTTTGGGCAATTCGCCTGCCATGCGTTTCATCGCCAAATTGGCAAACACAGTTGCTGCGCTTACCGCTTCTGTTTGAACCTGCTCCAAGCGGATTTGCAGCAAGCCAGCCTTCAGTTCCAACAGTGTTTGGGGATTAAGCACCGACTCCACCTGTTGCCCAATACTTGCCCAGTATTCAATTTGCTCTGCAGCACTGCGGTGGTGGAGTTTGCCCATCACGGAAGCATTTTCCATGAGAGTGGATTGCAGGCGGACGGGCGAAGCAGCTTTGGCCATGGGAAGGTGCTATTCATAAAATACACCTGATGATTGTAGCAAAATGCTACGATTTGTCCACTTGCAATGCAACTCAAGAGGCGCTCAGGTGCTTTTGCGAATAAATTCCTTGATCGCTTGGGCGCATAGGTAGGGGGTTTCAATCATCGGCAGGTGGCCCACACCGTCAAACAGGCACACCTCAGAGCGTTTGATCAATCGTTCAAATTCATGGGCACAACTTACATGTAGCACATCGTCCTCGGTGCCCCACATCACCAATGTTGGCGCGGCAATGTTTTCAAAGGTGGCCTTGTGGTAATCGGGCCGGCGGCTGAGCATCTCCCGAAACAAAAAAGTATTTACATCCCGTCGGTGAATCAGCTCAGAGGCTGAGAAGAATGCCGCCGATGCTGCAAGTGCACGGTTGTGAAAAACCAAGTCCGTGAGTCTGATCACATCCACCGGGTCGCGGGGCACCAACCTGTTTTTGCCGCGCAGCACTTCGTCGATGAAGCCTGTGTGCACTTTGCCGGGCAGGCCCAGGGCATCCATCAACACCAAGCTGGTGATGTGCTGTGGGTAGCGTGCGGCCAATAAACCGGCCAGTGCTCCCCCCATGGAGTTGCCCACCACATTCACTTTGTTAGCCCCAATTTCCATCAACCAGGCATGAAGACGCTCTGTTTGTTCTTCCAGACCATAGTGTTTGTCTGGGTCAAAACCGCTTTCTCCCCAGCCGGGCAGGTCGGGGATTAAGATTCTGTACTGACCCCCAAAAAATGGCAGGAGCGGCAACCAGTGTTCTTTGGCGGCCGCGAAGCCATGAAGCAACAGCAAGGTTGGATTGGACTCCAAACCAATCTCCAGCCACACCAGCTTGTCTTTGCCGACGCCAGTGCGTTTGCGGTGCACGCCCACCAACCCGCCGTACCATGGGTTGAGTCGCGTCAGGCTCCACAGTTTGGGGCGCCAGTCGCGAATTTTGTTCATGTCAACGTCTGGTGCATGGCGAAGATAGGCCTCACCCACCGAGTCGAAGTATTGATCAACCAGCTTTGCACCTTCGCTGATGGGAGTAACTTCTTTACTTCTGGACTTGCGAACGGTTTTAGCCAAGGTGACGCCTTCGGTGTGGGGTGGATGCGTATAAAAGCATAAATCGAAAATTACACTATGTTCATATTTTACGAAATCCTGCTAATCTTTTTTCATGCACAGTTCGCAGATCATTCAAGGCTTGTCTTACATCAACCTGAACCGGACGACTGTGTCGGGAAGCCGACACAAGTGCGCATGACATGCGTATGAATCGTCACTTAGATCAAATGTGCAAATCTTGTTACGGCGTGAGCCAGTAACAACAAAACCCATGAAAGCGGATGTCAGCGGTGAGTTTATTTTCTGTCCCGACACGGTTTATCCCGAGCCTGCTGACCCCCTGCTGATGTATTGCAGCTTGAGTTATGGCCCACTGACGAGCATTCGCGCGCTGGTAGCCAATGCGTAGCCTGGCAGTCCGTTTGCGGCACATGTGGCGGCAAGCCGTGCCATTGAGGCAGCGACCATGCTTGGTAACAAGCATGTGCAATTCATGGAATGGGTAGAGCACGGGTATGGCATTGCGCACATCGCCCTTGGCCCCTGCACCTGTCCTGGTGTTGGCCCGCTGATTTGTAGTTCTGATTTACAAGAGGTGCAAATACATTTGAAACAGGTTTAAACCCAATAGAACCAACACCAATATTTTCCATAGCAGCATGGGGTCTTTTTGCGCCAATGGTTGGCGCTGCAACTCAGATTCCAGGGCAACATTGGGCACAGAAAAATCTTGCAGAAACTCCGACAGAGCGGCATATCGGTGAAGCGGGTTGGGTTGTAGTGCTTTTTGCAGACAGGCCTCAACCCACAAGGGCAGATCGATTCGGCGCTGCCGAGCGGGAATGTACTTCAACGATTTGTAGCTTTTGAGTGTAACTTGTTTGACCGATTTTTCTGCAAATGGCAAGTGACCAGTGAGCATTTCATAGAGCACCACCGCCAGTGAGAACAAATCCGCTTGGAAGCTTCCGGATTCGCCCATCAAATATTCGGGTGCCACGTAGTTTACGCTGCCTTGGGGCACAGATTTGTCGAGGGGCGAAACAAGCTCTTCTGCACCAGCCACCAGCACCGTACCAAAGTCCAATATTTTGATTCGTCCATGAACATCGATCATGATGTTCTCAGGCTTGATGTCTTGGTGCACCATGTCTGCCCGTTGAAAGGCGCGCAAACCTGCAATCACTTGCCGTGCAATTTTGCGAACTTCGTCAAGTGGGGGCTTGGGGTTGTCGTACATCCATTGTCGCAAGTTGATGCCCTCGATGTACTCGCCCAGGTAGTATAAAAATCGCTTGGATTGTTTGGGCAGGAAAGTTTTCATGACATTGGGATGGTCAATGCATTGCCCAACCCATTCTTCGCGTGCAAATCCGTCCAGATGCATGGCGTCTTCGGCAAATTGCTCAGACGGGGCTTTGAGGGTGTATTGCGTGCCATCACTCAAATCCCGCACTCGGTACATGTGGCTGCGTGTCCCACAAAAAATCACCTCCAGCACTTCATAACCGTCGATCTTGTTGCCAGCCTGCATCACTGGAGGTATTGGCAATCTTGTCAATCGTTGGTGGGTTTCTTCTAGAGTCTCCTGAGGCAAGCTGTCAATGCGTATTAGAAGTGCGGTCAGGTTGTCTTCACTGCCTTGTGCCAAGGCTTCATTGACCAGTTGTCGGGCCAGGTGCTCCAAATCGTGGTGCGAATGGTGCGTGATCAGTGCCTGCATCACCCCTGGCTTTAGCCAGGCGTGCACGCCGTCTGTGGTGAGGAGCAACAGGTCTCCAACCTGCACCTCCTGGGTGCTGATGCTGAGATCAACATGCCTGTCGGCGCCCAATGCTCGGGCCAAATAAACCTGCCCCCGCTGGGTGCGGCTGTGGTCTTCGGTGAGTTGGTCCAAGCGGCCTTCTCGCACGTGGTAGATGCGCGAATCCCCCACATGCATGCAATGGGCGGTATTTGATTTGATAACCACCGCCGCCATCGTGGTCAATAGTTGGTCTTGTAAATGTTGGGCCGTTGTATTGTGGTGATGTAGCCAGGCATTCAGACTGCTCACCACCTGCTTTGCGGATTTGGTGGCACTCCAGGTGTTGGGGGTACCAAAATAATCTTCCACAAAACTGGTGACCACGGTTTGGCTCGCCAAGTGTGCATTTGCACAGGTGCTTAAACCATCTGCAATCACAGCGGCTGCGCCTTTGAGTAAACCAGCATCGCCCTGGCCACACAGTGCAGCAAAGGCGTCTTGGTTGGCGGATTTGACGCCTGCCACAGAGCAGGCACCAAACGCCACACGCAAGCTGGTGCTCATTTTTTTAACCCACCCGGATCAGTTCAACGGTTCCATCTTCATTCACCTCGGCCATGTGGCCCTCTGGCTCTTCCATGAGGAAGAGTGTCACAAAACCCACCACAGCAGTGAGCGCAATCACGAAGAAAAATGCCTGGTAACTTACAAAAGAGAGCACAGTGAGGTAAATCACGGCTCCTACGTTGCCGTAGGCGCCAGTCATGCCTGCAATTTGCCCTGTGAGTCTGCGCTTGATGAGCGGAACGGCTGCAAATACAGCGCCTTCGCCGGCTTGTACAAAAAATGAACAGGCCATGGTGGTAACCACTGCCAGCCAGAGTGGCCAACTGGCATTGGTCAATCCCATGAGGGCGTAGCCCACCGCCAAGCCAGCAGTCAGAATCAGCAATGTGCGTTTTCTGCCATAACGATCACTGATCCAACCGCCGCCGGGCCGGGACATCAAATTCATGAAGGCATACATGGAGGCGACGAGGCCTGCATACACAGGATCCAGATGAAATGTTTCGGAGTAAAACAGCGGCAGCATCGACACCACGGCAAGTTCGGATCCAAAGGTTGCAAAATACAGCACATTCAGCACGGCAACCTGTTTGAATTTGTATTGATGCAAGGTTGGCACAGGGGTTTTGAATATCTCGCGATTGACTTGGTAGGCGCTGTAGCAGTCGTAGACAAGCACAATCAACAAAGCGAAGTACAACCCATTGACGAAGTGTTGTTCAAGCATGGCAACGCCAGCGGGCGAGAGCTTCCAAGCCAACAGTGCGAGTGCTGCATACATGGGTAACTTCATGAACAACATGAAATAAAAGTCCCCCACGCTGGTCACTTCCATGCCGCCATTTTTTTTGGGCCTGAAGTAGGTGGATCCTTTGGGGGTGTCGCTTACATTCAGGTACCAAACCACACTGAATACCAAACAAAGTGCGCCTGTGGTTGCAACAGCATAACGCCAGCCGTCTACTCCGCCAAAAACAAGCGCCAGCGTGGGTAAGAGCATGGCGGCGCCTGCTGAGCCGAAGTTACCCCAACCCCCATAAATACCCTCTGCCGTGCCAAGCTGGTGGGCAGGAAACCACTCGCTCACCATGCGAATACCGATCACAAATCCTGCGCCGATGAAACCCAGCAAGAAGCGGGACAACGCTGCTTGGGCAAAGTCGGTTGAAAAGGCGAACATGAAGCAAGGGATGGCCGATATAAACAGGAGCACCGCGTACACCAGCCTTGGTCCAAATCTGTCTGTGAACATGCCGATGACAACACGGGCCGGGATGGTGAGCGCCACGTTGAGAATGAGCAATGTTTTAAGCTGCTCTTTGCTTAAGCTCAGCGACTCTGCGATTGCGCCCAGCATCGGCGCATGGTTAAACCACACAAAAAAGGTGATAAAGAATGCTATCCAGCTCAAGTGCAGGATTTTCATTTTCCCGGAGAACGAGAAAAGATTGAGTGAAGTTTGATCGTTCATGGCGTGGGCCTTCGGTGTTTTTAATTTCATTCCGGCATGAAAAAGCCCACCGACCCACGGCCATGAATTGTCCGTGAGACGGTGGGCCCCATTGCCCTGTTTTGCGGCATTTTTTGCGTTTGATTGCACCCATGTGGTGCGGCGGTGCACAATCAACGCGATAAACACGCCATCCCGAGGCGGCAAAGTCATCGTTGTGCTTTGGGAGTGCGTTTCTATTGAACACAGTGCAGAAAGCGTGCCAGGAACCAATGCACGGTTAAATTGTCCCAGCCGAACGGCTCGAAGCTGATCTTTATCGCTAAACTGAGCGTTGTCGGTGTTCGTTTCTTTCTTTCTTGAGCAGTGTGAAAGGTGGCTTTATGCGTTTGTCGATTGGTTTACTGATTGGTTCTGCATTGGTGTTGAGTGCTTGCGCGTCCACATACAGGGTGAGCCCAATCGTGGCGGAAAATCAGACACAGGTGATTGCACCGGCGGGAGAAGCCGTGCGATCCAGCAAGAAACATGTGGTCGAGGTGGGTGCAATACGCTCAAATATGCGCCAGTTCGACAGTCCCCGATTCAATGTGCGTTTTAAAAATCAAGGCAAAGAGCCTCTGGAGTTCTCTACTGAGAATGTAACTGTGAGCTTCAATGACAAGGCAGCACCGGTGGTGAGCTATGAGGCGCAAATTGAAGATGTACAAAATCGCCTTTCGTTTTACGGATTGCGTGCACCCATCTTCTACAGCCCTTTCCGTTCGCCTTTCTACCACCAGCCCTTGTATTACCATCCTTTCGGTGGTTATCGAGGTGGGTTGTTGTTGGTAGAAGACTTCAATGACCGGGTGGATGTGCAGCAGGCCTTGGCCGATTTTGATTACATTCAAAAATACAGTTTAAAGCCGAAAGTGGTGCGCCCTGGGCAAGAAGTTTTTGGGGAGATCGTTGTGGGCTCCAAGCTTAGCGCAAGCTCATCACAGAATATGGTGGTGACCGTGAGCGTGGACGGTGAGCAGCACCAGTTCACCTTCGGATACGATGAATTGAAGTGATGCATGAGAGGCGTGGGCTGTGCTCATCACACTCACGCCGAGATTTTTCTAAATTCCTGCAATTTTGCCTGTAGAAAAACAATGGTGGCCTCTCGCTCTTTCAGCCGGGCATTTAAAAACTCGACCGCGTTGTTCAATTGCTCCAGTTCACAGCCCCTTTGCTGGATCAGTGCGCTGGCCCTTGCCTGCAACTTTGCCAGCTGCCGACAGAGCAGGGCGTTTTCAGCCAACACTTGTTCCAGCGTTTTGCTGTTGGTTGACATTTCATAGAAAGCGTCAAAATTGCCCATGGTCATCCCAGTGTCGTCAGTGCAAGGTTCCCCCGGGCTCGGCGCAATTGACGTGCGAACGAGTAGCCGACGTGGCCCGGTTTTCGAGCTGCTCAATTTGAGCTTGTGCAAAACCCATCATGCCCAGCAACTCGCGAAATGCACTCGCATCAAAGCGCAGTGTCATGTAATGCATGCACAGTGACACCACTTTGCTCTCGCTGCAGTAGTACACAGCGTCATCATCGCTGCCTGCCAGCCAGTGGCCTAACTGGGCCTTGCAATTGCCTGAATTCATAAACTGTATCCATTCGAAACATGTGAATTCATCGTAAATGATAATCGTTCGCATTGCAAGTGATGCCCAACACACGCCGATGGCATGTGTTGGGTACGTGGTGCACGCTGGAAGACTTACTTGGAGGAGTGCTGGCTTGTTTCAACCATCAATCAAGTTGAAGGTGAGCCCAGCGCGGCTTTGAAGGCGCTCAATCAACTTGTCGCCGAAAATGGATGCAGGGGTCCAGAACCCACCCGGATGACCTTTCACGTCGCTTGCTAAGCAAACCACCGCTTCGCCCAGCATTTTGGCAGTGGAGCCATAGCCTGGGTCCATGTCGCCAGTGACTCGTGCAACGAGTGTTTGCCCTTTGCTGGTGCGTCCATAAAATCTCAGGTCATAACTGCCTTTTTGTTGCGATTGCTCGCTGGGTCCTTCCCCGGGTTTAGGCACAACAAATTTTTCAAGAGCCCAGCGAGTGGGTGGAATTGCCGCTCCAATCAGGAACCCGCCCAGTGCGGATGCAACAGCCATGGCTGTGAGTCGACCACGGAAACCTGGGCCGGTCATCATCGCCTCGTCGTATTTAAAGTTTTTGCCATACGCGTATTGCAGCATGGCGTTTGATCTGTGAACAACCCTGGTGTTGATACCTGCCATCACGAAGGGGGCCAGCCAACTGTTCGCTGTCTTGTCGAATTCGGCGAACTTCACATTGGGTTGACGGGCAGCAAGCTTTTCTGGGCTGATCAGATATGGATTTGCTAGGCTTTTTGCCAGCCCAGGGTTGGCCGCCACCTCCCGGGTCACATTAATCATGCTGGCCACTGTGCCGCCAGAAAACTCGCCCTTTAATTTTCGGACGCGCATGGCAATGCTTTCGCAGTGTTCGCCAAATTGGGTATTTGCCGCTTTTTGTAAAAAGTACACGCCTAGATCGGATGGAATGGAGTCAAATCCGCAGCAATGAACAATGCGCGCACCATGTTGCTGGGCTGTTTTCTCATGCGCCTTGATCATTCGATCAATCCATTGAACCTCGCCAGTCAAGTCGCAGTAGTCGACACCTTTTTCAGCGCATAGCCTCACCAGTTCTGAACCGTATAAGGCATAAGGTCCTACGGTGGAGACAATCACTCGGGTTTGATCGCACATCTGTGCCAGGGCATCCAAGTTGGCTGCATCTGCATTGATCACTGGCAAGCCAGATGCTCGTTCCCCCAGCGATTGCTTAAGACGCTCCAGCTTGGCGGAGTCCCTTCCTGCAATGGCCCACTTGAATTGCCTCGAGTCACCATAAGTTCGCCATAGGTAAGCCACCAGAATTTGTCCGACAAAACTGCTTGCTCCAAAAACCACCAGATCAAATTTCTTTTTATTCACAAAGATGTCTCCATCTGTAATTTTTTGAAATTTGATTCTCTCACAGCCTTGGTGTGTTGCGCGGATATTCCGGATATTGCTTATTTCTAGGTCCAATGGGTGATGGTTCCAGAACGGAGCTTTAACCCGATCGGGGGGACGCAAATTGGATATGGAATATTTAAGGTGAGCCTAATCAAGGGAGACCGCAATGCGCAGTAAACATCTTTCAGAGTTGTTGCCATTCCGAGTAGAGCACGCTGTCAAAGACAGTGATCTACGAGCCGCAGCACAGGCACGCTGTTTGGCGTACGGAAAACATTTGCCTGATTTCGGGCAAAGGCTTTGTGCCCCAGATGCAGACGATCTTGGGAAGGATTGTGCTGTATTGATCGCGAAGTCGAAGTTGGACAATACGTGCATCGGTACTGTGAGGGTTCAGATTGCCAATCATAGGAGGTTGCGTCTCGAAGACTCATTTGCATTGCCAAGGGCGCTTGCCACAGGCCGTGTGGCTGAAATCTCTAGGCTGGCCATTCCGGCCAGGGCCAATGGCATTGCCCTGCGTCTGATGTTGATCAAGGCAGCGTATTGGTATTGCCGCAGCCAGCAAGTTGATCGATGTTTTTTGTGTGTGAGGCATCCGGTTGATCGCCAATACCGGCGGTTCGATTTGGATGATGTGTTGCCAGAGGAGCAGTTTATCCCCATGCAGCACATTGGAAATATTCCACACAGAATCCTTTGGTTTGATGTGTTTGGCATTGAGGCGCGATGGTTGTTGAACGCCAATCCTCTGTATGCCAATTACTTCGAACTGCAGCACCCCGATCTACTGGATAACATTCAAGCGAGAACCCAGTTGATGGAAGTTGAGCAATTTGTTCGTCTTCAAGGTTAAAAGTTTATGTATTCAGGGGTACAGATTCAGTCAAGCAATTCGCCTGCACAAGTCAGCCTGAGTTCTGCTAGAGGCGCGGTGTTTCTTGCGTGTCTACTGTTTGTTGGTTTTCTTTGGGCGTCTTTTTCAAGCTTGTCGAATTCAGAAACTGAACGGGCAAACGCCATTCCTGTTGAGTTTTCCAGTCAACTTGAATCGCCTGGTAGTGGGTCTCTGTTTGATGTCGTCGAGGCATTAAATTCTGCGCCCAGGGGTCGATTCCTGCGTACACAGCTCAGTGAGCAGCCCTTTTGGGTTCACGCAGATTTAAAGGCAGTTAATTTGTCTCAGCACGGCTTTATGTCTTTTAATTCTCGGCATTGGGTGGAATCCTCTTGCTGGCGGCAGGTCGATGACGGAAGTCTTGAAGAGCTACAAATGATGGTAGACAAGGGGCGACGGCTGATGGTCGACCTGCGTGGCTTTGACGGTACCCATGGTGTGCTTTGTAGTTTTCGTTTTGTGGGGCCGGCCACGTTGCAGATTGATCTGCAGAGTCGGGAAGCCTACGAGGCCCGTACGGTGATGCTTGAAAGGCGGCAAGGCTATCTGGAGGGGGTGTTGTACCTGATGATCGGGTTGGTCGCAGTGGCAGCTTTGATGACAGGCAACACGCTCTTTCTGTGTTACGGGTTTTGGTTGTTTGCAAGTTTACGTGTGGTTGCAATGCAAGAGGGGTGGGATCACACTTTGTTTGGGTTTGAGCTTTCTGCATCTGCTCTTGCCCACTCACGAATGATTGCATTGTCTATGTACTACACCGCCACGGTGCTGATTGTTACGCAGTTGTTCGAGAACATACGGAGGGAGTCTTGGCTCGGCGTACTTCGAGGTCTACAAGCGTCATGCTTTGTGCTGTTGCTGCTTTCTCTGTTTTCCCCGTATCGCCATTTTTTAGAGTTGTTCTGGCCCATGAGTCTGCTGGCCATCGGCATCGTGGCCTGGGTGGTTATTCAGTATTTTCTTGAAAAACGCGATTTGGTTGCGGTTTATTACATGGCTGCAATGGGCTGCATGTTGTTGGGTGCGATATCCGAGGTGCTGGCGGCCTGGCTGGACATTCGGGCTTTGCACCAAGTTTTCAACACGGCCACCACAACAGTCTTGTCCAGTGTAATGACGGCAACCGCATTGGCGGAATTTTTGCGCAAAGCCCAACGGCAAAAGCAAATGGCTGCTGATCAGATTCGCAAGGCCCACGAAAGATTGGAAAGCGTATTCGATATTGCGCCTTCGGCCATGTTTACTTCCAGCGCGGAAGGCGTATTGCGGCAGTTCAACAAGCAGTTTGAACAAGGGTTTCTAGATCCACAGGGCAAACCCGTGTTTGATTTTCTATCTTCACAATCCTTGCGTGCCAGTTATATACGATTGCCCAATTGCCATCAATTGCTCAGGGAAGAAATTCCAGTGGTGCTGGAAGAGGGACAAACCCGATGGTATGAGCTTGTGTTGATCCGCGATGGGATTGAGCTGGTGGGTATGGTGAGTGACTTTACCCAACGAAAGGACCGTGAGTTGGCTCTGCAGTACCAGGCCACTCACGATGAGCTTACCGGCGCAATGAACCGCCGAGGTTTGGAAGAATGTATTCACAGAAGACTGAATCGGAAAGCCGTGCCGTTTACTTTTTTTTGTGTGGATGTCCGATCGTTTGCAAAAGTCATCAGTGCGCATGGGTTGGCAGTGGCCGATGGATTGCTCAAAGCACTGTATATCTCAATGTTTCGGAGTATGTCGCGGTATGGTGAAATCGCGCGAATCAATATTGATCAGTTTGTTTTGCTCGTTCATGATCGGTGTGGCGAAGAAGCAGGCTTGGCATTTGAAGGTTTTCTTGCCCACGTCCAGTGCCATCCCTTTCAAGTAGACAATCGCAGCGTTCAGGTGGATTTGCGCGCATGCCGTGTGTATCAGGGGGTGGTCGACAATGTGCTTGACGTGATGGACACTGTGGAAGTCTCTATGCGTGAAACCAAGGTGAAAACCAAAGGGCAGGCTGTTTTGGCACCGGTTGTGTTTGAGACACATGACACACGTAGATTGCTTGAGCATTCCCGAATCATACGTCGGCTTGGGGAGCATCAATTGCCGGCCGGACTCACGCTGGTGTGGCAGCCTATACTACAACTGGATCACCACGATGGTCCAATGTATGCAGAGGCTTTGCTCCGTATTCGGGGTGAAGACGGGCAGCTTAAAAGTGCAGGCTCTCTGATTGACGCATGCGTGAATGGTGGGCACACAGCGTTTCTTGACAATTGGGTGTTGTCAAAGAGCCTGGAGTTTTTGGCTCAACATGAAAATCAGTTGAAATACCTGAATGCTTTGAGTATCAACGTGTCGCCAGGCTCGCTCAATAACGATGCATTTTTGCACGACACTTTGGCTTTGATTCGTTTGTATGGACCGCAGGCATCCAAACTTTGCTTAGAGATCACAGAGGTGGGCTCTGTGATTAATCTTCAGGCGGTGCAGCGGTTTATTGAACAAGCACGTTTGATGGGCGTGCGAATCGCCTTGGATGATTTTGGTGCTGGGTATAGCAATTTTAGGTATGCGATTGATCTGCGTGTGGATGTGATCAAAATTGATGGATCAATCATTCGAGGGGTTTGTCAAAACACCGAGAGCCATGCAGTGACCATTGCAATCACCAGCTTGGCGCACGATCTGGGTTGCAAGTGTGTGGCCGAGTGGGTGGAGGACCTACACACGCTGCGAGAGATCAAGGAGCTTGGGGTGGACTATGCCCAAGGTTATGTGGTGTCACCTGCCATCGAGCCCAACCGGTTTTTCAATGCGAGGTCTGTGATTGAGCTGATGGACGATTCACAGCGCGCCGAGAAAGTACAACACATTGCGCAACTTGCCGTGGGCGTGTGACTTAATCCAGATTGCTGGCGTGGCCTACAGGGCTGACTTGTTCGCCATACTCCAGCCAGAAGCGTTTCACGATGGATTTTTCAATTTGCCCACGCTTGTTCAAGGGGCAAGCCAACCGCAGGGTCATGCGCAGGCATTTTTCATCCACACTGGTCCAAAACACCTCTGGGCGTGCTTTGGGCAAATCCACAAAATTGTTTTTTTCTACCATCGAGAAGTGTCGTTCCGCTTCTTCCATCCAGTGTTTGCCTGCTTCGTTGGCCAATTTAAGCACCAAGCTTTCAGCCAATTGAATTTTTGCCAGCGGTGTGAAGTGAAAGTCAATCAGGTGGATGCCATAAGCACCATAGATGGATAGGTTCTTCAGTGGCTCAGTGAAGATCATGCTGTTGGGCAATTGCAGCAGTCGGCCAGTTTGTTTTTTCGAGGGGCCAATTTCTGCCAGCTCAAAGCTCACAAACCCGGTGTTCACGAGTTGCCCTGTGAATCGCCCAATCTCGATGGTGGAACCAATACGCAGGCTTTTGTTGAGCGAAATAACCAAGGCGCCCCACAAGCAAAGGATGAACTCTTTGCTCACGATGAGCAGTGCACCGCCGATGGCGGCCAGTGAAATAAGAAAGCCCGTGATTTGACCAGACCACAAAGCCAACACCAACAAGGTGGCACTGACCCAAACCAGATTTTTGCGCCGTACCCACATGGCACGGCGATTCTCGCCGTTTGAAGTGGTGGACCCACTGCTCAAGATGCGCCAATGCATGAAGCGATTGATGGCTGTGGCCAACAAGAACAGGCTCACCGAGAGGATCAGCTTGCCCAGGCGGGTTTCCAAAAAGCTGAACAGTCGGTCTGCTTGAGGCGAAAGGCTGTGTAAAAAATCGAGAAACTCCATGTTAATCCTTTGAGCTGGCCAGCTTGTCTTGCTGGAATATGGCTTCCAGTTCTTCTCGGCCCTTCAGGCCAATTTCAATCACCTTGTCGGTGTCTTCCCGCACTTTGGCTTGCTTGTCCAACAGGTTTTGATCATGTTGCTTGAATACTTCCGCTTTGCGCATGGCGGCACCATCGCTGTAGCCCAAGGCGTGTAAGGCCTCGGTGGCGGCTTCAAGTGCACCGGCAAATAGTTCTCTAATCACCGAGTGAGCCCCTGCGGCTTTGAGGGCCAAGTAATCCACACGGTTGTGCGCGCGGGCAATGATGGTGATTTTTGGGTGGTGCTGAGCAATAAATTCAACAATGCCTTTCGCGGCTTGTGGTTCATCAATCGCCACGACCACGGTGCGCACTTTGGCGATGCCGGCCGCTTCCAATACCTCACGCCGTGCTGCGTCGCCGTAATACACGCGGTTGCCAAATTTTTTCACAAATTCAATGTGATCAGCATTTTTGTCCAAAGCGGTGAAGTGGATTTGGTTGGCAGCCAAAATTCGCCCGGTCACCTGCCCAAAGCGACCGAATCCGAGGATCAACGCTTCTGGCTCCTGGGAGTCAAAGTTCTCAGTCTTTTCGGGTGCCTTGGCGATCTGCTTGTCGGTGAATTTGTCATACCACAGCACGACCGGTGCGGTGAGCGCCATGGACAGGCCCACCATCAGATTGACCATGCCAGCGGTTTGCTCTGGCAATAGGCGAACATCCATGGCCTGCGCCATGATCACAAAACCAAATTCACCACCCTGACAAAGCATCAAGCCCAGCAACACACCGCGTGGCATGGGCACACCTGCGAGCATCACCAAGCCCATGATCACAAAAGTTTTGAGAGCCATCAGCCCCAGGGTGCCGAACACCACGGTGAGGGGGGATTCCACCATCAGGCCAAAATCCAGGGTCATGCCAATGGAGATGAAAAACAATCCCAGGCTCAAGCCCTTGAAGGGTTCAACATCCGCCTCGAGTTGGTGTCGAAAAGAGGAGTTGGCGAGCATCATGCCTGCCATGAATGCACCCAGGCCCATGGACAAGTTGGCTGCATCCATGAGCACAGCAGACCCAAGCACGATCAGCAAGGCCACCACGGTCATGATCTCGCGCCCGCCATACCGTGACATGAAGTTGAGCGCTGGGCTGATGAGGTACCTTGCAAACACGACCAAACCAAGGATTGCAGCCGGAGCCACCCACCAGGCACCTGGGTCTGTATCTGGCTCCATGGGTGCCAGGGCTTGCACCACGAATAAAATGGGCACCACCGCCAGGTCTTGGAAGAGCAGCATGGAAAATCCGCGGCGACCATCTTCGTTGCCTAAGATGCCTTGATCGGCCATGAGCTGAATGGCAAAAGCGGTGGAGGAGAGGGCCAGCGCTAGCGAAATGACCAGCGCTGCACTGCTATTCATCTCAAATAAAAATGCCAACACGCCATACACCACCACGGCTGTGAGCAGCATTTGGCCGGTCCCAAGCAACAACACCTGGGTGCGCATGGCCCACAGCTTGGCGGGCTCCAGCTCCAATCCAATCACAAACAAAAGAAGGATCACACCAATTTCAGAAAAGTGCAGAACTTTTTCCGGGTCGTCGATGAGGCCCAACACCTGGGGGCCAATCACCACACCCGCGGCGAGGTAGCCCAAGATTGCGCCCAACCCCAGTTTTTTAAACAGGGGCACAGCCAGT
>DASUEF010000008.1:0-1066 GCA_036275215.1 Limnobacter sp.
CCCCAAAGCCTTGGCAGGAATTACCGCACCGTTGGCCACGGCACGTGTGATACCCACCGGGGGCGTTACACTGGAAAACCTGCCGCAGTGGCGTGAAATCAAAGCAGTGCAAGCGGTGGGTGGCACATGGCTGACTGCGGGTCTGGACGGTGTAGCCAATGTAGCCAAGGTAGTTGAGCAACGCGCTGCGCTGGCCATGGCGGCATGGAACAGCACGGTGCTGGTTTAATCGGCTGGAATTCAGCTGTCTTGCTGCTTACTTAATCGCCCACAACCGGCTTGGGCTCCGATCTCTCGTCAGCCGGTTAACTGCCCGATCGGCTTGGGTTCCGATCTCTCGCCAGAAAACCTGTTGATCCCTTGCTGAGCTTTGCGATGCCTGAGAACGACCCTCCTAAACTGCGGGTCGGGTCCGTTCTCTGTCGCCCATGCTGGGCAACACCGGCCCTGCTCGGCACGCAAGGGCAGGTTTTCTTGAAGGCGAGGCGATCGAAACACCGCCGCCGATTGGGCGATGAAATCAGCCGTGAGTTGCGTGGAGAGGGAGATTCGCCAGTGTTGATACGGCTTTGAACGCAGCCATGAGTCGATCGGAGGTGGAGAAGCGCTGGCCGGAGATTCGGGAACTGAACTTAGAGATGGGCGCACTCTGCGGGTTCAAGCCAACACGGCAGTGGGATTGCTTGGGGCGCACTTCAAGAAAACCGCCCCGTTTGAATGGATTCGCAGCGGTCGGCTACAAGCCGACGCCGAGACTCGGCCCGCCCTTTTGCCGAGCGAGGTGAGCAAGAATCCATTCAAAAAGGGACTAAGCGGTTTTCTGTGCGGAACAAGTAACCCATGCCGAGTTTGCCAAAAACCGCAGCGGTGACCCTTCAAGTTTTGCTCCCAAGCCCACTAGTCCGCTAGTCCAGTGCGACACAAACAACCCATGCCAAGTGAGCAAAAAACCTCAGCGGATGTCGAACAACTCCACATCAAACACCAAGTCGGTGTTGCCCGGAATCGGACCTGCACCACGCGCGCCATATGCAGTGTCGGATGGGCAGAACACGATTGCCCGATC
>DASUEF010000009.1:0-4585 GCA_036275215.1 Limnobacter sp.
GGTCAGGCGTTGTATTTCGTTGGCAAGCTCATGGGCGTTGTCCACCGCCCTGCAAAGGCCCACCTCTTCAAAGCGAATGCCCTTGCGGGGGTTGCCAAAGTTGGCTGCAATCAAACCCTTGCCCACCAAGGCACCCTGCAAACCCACGGTGGAATTGCGGGTTACCACCACATCGCAGGCGTGCAGCACGGCCTCCAGTTGATCGCTGCTGGGACTTAAAAACACATGGGCTTGGGGCACAAACTCCATTTTTTGTGAAGGGTGGTAACGCACCAGCAATGCGGTGTCTTGCCGGGAGGCCACATAAGAGCGCAGCGCTTGCTCCACCAGCACAGGCATGTTGGCAGGCCCAGGGGGGGGCTCGTTTTGAGACGCCCACAAAATGACCGTGCGATGGCCTGGTGCCAGGTTTTGCCGCAGTTGCTTGCCATGGGCAAGCAGTTGGGGATCCCATAAAAAATCAAAGGCCGGATTGCCCGTGACCACCACATCTTGGGCGGGGCGGCCCAGCGCAATCAAGCGGTCTTTGACCCAATCATTGAGAACACACACCACGTCGCCGTAACCGGCTTGCGACATGCGCTGAACATCCAGTGCTCCGAATTGGTCGATGAGTGCAACGCTCGGTATACCCAAGGCGCGGGCTGCCAAAAAAGTGGCCTGCTCGGTGCGCGGTGAGTTGGTCGACATCAGCAGACGTGGGGCCAAGTCCGCCAGAATTTGCTTGCACAGCGCCACGGGCAGAAAGGCCCTTCGACCTTCGGTTTGCAGGCGTTGTTTGGCCCCCTCTTCACCATGGTCTGCAATCAGTTGTTGCATGTTGAGGCCCATGTAGGCAATGCTTTCTTGCAAGCTCATGAGGGGGTTTTCTTCAACCTCGGTTTGGTAGCGTTGGCCCAGCGCTTGCGCGTGGCCATCAAACTGTGGCAGCTGGCTGTAGCCAAACCAAGGCACGACATTTTGGGCTGCCATGACCCCTGTTGCTGTGGTGAGGGCAAATACCCCCACCTTGTACCCTTTGGCCTGCATGGCATTGGCCAGGGGCAGCACGGCGGTGATGTGCCCGCCACCATAGCTCACAAACAGCACATCCAGCCCTCTGCAACTGGTGTAACTTGGGCTCATGCTGCAACACCAAATTGCTGCTCCCAGTGGGCCACGGCAATCAGCGCACGCAGCTCACGGGTGTGGTTGGCGCTGCCTTCCACATGACGCTTCAAATACTGCAGACCAACTTCTGGGTTGAGGGTTTGAAGACCTGCAATGTGGTGGTGGCAATAGCCCTGCAAACTGCTTTTGAACCATTCGCCCACAGGCACGGTGAACATTTGCTTTTTGCGATAGGCCAGCGCGTGACCAATCAGGGGCTCCACCGCTTTTTTATAGATGTATTTGGTCTCACCGTGTTTGAGTTTGAGATGACCGGGGACGCGAAATGCAAACTCCATCATGCGGTAATCCAAAAATGGCGTGCGTGCTTCTATCGATTTGGCCATGCCCATGCGATCTGGTTTTACCAGGTTGTTGCCGCTTAACAGGTAGTGCATGTCGAACAACAATGCCTGGTTGATGCGATCTTGGTGTTGCATGCTGCCATACAGAGTGCTGCTCCAGGCTTGACTGTCTTCTAACTCAGTGCAGGTTGCGCTGCCAGCGAGCAGCTCGGCCTTTTGTGCCTCGGTAAACAAGGAGATGCCATCAAAATACTGTTGCTGAAAATCCGCCTGAGACAGGCCTGCAACATCGCTGCGGGCAAAGAAGGATTTGTATTTGTCGTAGCCGGCAAACAGCTCGTCACCCCCGTCGCCGGTGAGCACGACCTTGGTGTGCCGAGCGGCCAGCTCCGAGACTTTGTAGGTGGGCAAAAAGGACACATCGCCATGGGGCTGGTCGCAGTGCCAGGTGGCCATGGGCCACAGATCCAACATGTTGGGATCTACAATCTCGCACCAATGCTGGGTGCCAAACCGCTGAGAGGCGGCTTGAGCAAATTGGGATTCGTCAAAGCGAGGGTCTTCAAAGCCAATACAAAATGTTTTGATGGGTTGGTCGCTGTGGCGGGCCATGAGCCCGACCACGGTGGAGGAATCCACACCGCCCGATAAAAACGCACCAAAAGACACATCGCAACGCATGCGAATGCGCACCGCGTCGTCGAGAATGGCGTTGAACTCCTCGATGCAATCTGCCTCGCCAAGCCGCGGATTGGGCTGCACGGCGTGCAAATTCCACCAGGTGTGGGTGCTGGCCCCCGCCGGGGTAATTTGCACATAAGTGCCGGGTTGCACATGGGCAATGCCTGTGAACATGGTGAGTGGCTGGGGCACGTAGTTAAACCGCAAGTAGTGCCCCAGCGCTTGCAGATTGGGTTGCACCGCAAACAAGCCCGATTTGAGCAGTACTTTTACCTCAGAGCCGAATACCCAGGTGTTGTTGTGCTGGCCAATGTACAAGGGCTTGACGCCAATGCGGTCGCGCACCAAGTAGGTGGTGTTGATGCGTTGATCACGAATGGCAATGGCAAACATGCCGTTGAGGCGAGACAAAAACCCAATGCCGTGGTGCAGGTACAAGCGCAAAATGACTTCGGTGTCGGAATGGGTTTTGCAGTGAATGCCCAGCGCTTTTAACTCCTGGGCCAATTCGATGTAATTGAAAATTTCGCCATTTTGAACAACCGACACCAAACCATCTTCGGACACGAATGGTTGATGACCATGCTGCAGGTCGATGATGGAAAGGCGCATATTGCCAACCGCCCACCCTGCCCCGCTGGCCACGCCACGGTCGTCAGGACCACGGTGTGTGATCACATCGCCCATGGATTGCAAGGACTGCGATGGCAAGGTGAAACCATCGCTGCTGGTGTAACCAAAAATGCCGCACACGATCAATTGCCCCCTTTGGAGATGACTTGCCAGGCGGTTTGCACAATGATTGCAAGGTCGCCCAAGAAGCTGTGATTATCGACGTACTCGAGATCGAGCGCCAAACGCGGTGCATGCCCCGACTCCAGACGACGCCGCACCTGAGCCAATCCGGTTAGGCCAGGCCGCACGGTGTGACGCTTTTGCCATTCGTGGGGCTGGTAGAGTTTTTGCTGTGCGGGCACGTCTGGGCGGGGCCCCACAATGCTCATGTGTCCAAACAGGATGTTGAGCAACTGAGGCAGTTCGTCCAGGCTGCTTTTGCGCAAAAATTTGCCCAGGCGTGTAATGCGGGGGTCGTTGTCGACCGTGAAGTATTGGCCTTTGAGATGGGCATCTTTAACCATGGTGCGAAACTTGTATATTTGAAATGGCTTGCACCCCCGACCCACCCGTGTTTGTAAAAACAGCGGCGAGCCCCCGTCTTGCCAAAAGACCAGCAGCGCAATGGTGAGCATCACGGGGCTGAGCAAGAGCAAAGCGATTGCAGACAAAACAATGTCGAATAGTCTTTTCACGATTGAAGCGCCTTGGACGCGATGGCGTTGACTTGCCGAACAAACTGTTGGTGAATTTGCTCCACTTGATGTGCTGGCCACGCCAATGCAGCTTGGTAATGGCGCTGAATTTTGCTGACCTCGGTTGCCAAATCAATGTTTGCTTGAAACTCTTGGACTGTTTTGGCGCCGTTGTGGAACGCCTGCGAGAGAATGACCCGGGTGGAGCCAAGGCGGGCGTGCTCTGCAATAATCAACTCGGCTGGCAAAAGCCCAGCACCCATGCGGGCCACCCCACCCACGCCAAACGGTTTGCCACTCTGGCGCGCATCGGTCAGGGCTGTGCACAAAGACCCATCGACCAAACTTTGAAACATGAACACCTTGCCAGAGGCGATTGCGAGGTCATTGAGCCCCACATACAACTCATCCACGCCGGGGTGATTGGCAATGCTGTGAAGTTGCTCTACCGCTGACCAGGTTTCTATGAGCGGGCAACATTTGACTCGTCCAGCGATGAGGGCGGCCAGTGCATCCACCTCGGCGAGTTGGGTGCACATGGGCAGCATGATGATGGACGCGCCAGCCTGAATAACCTGCTCAACCTCGCTCGCGGTGCCTTCGTACAATGGATTGATGCGCACCAAAATATCGGCCTGTGGGCACACGGCCCGAATGGCTTGCACGTCGGCTGGGGTGTGAAAGTTTTTGACTGTGCCCACCCCGGGCTGCCGTTGGGCTTTGCCGATGTGCTCCATGTCGACAAAGATGCGCCCCACCCCGCTTTGAGTTGCGTAGCGAGCAACGTCTGGAGAGTTGGTGATCAACAGCAAATCCAACTGCTTAAGGGGGGATTGGTCCAACGTGAACCCTTTGTTTGTGTTGGCTGGAGGCCAAATTTTACAGCTTTAAACCCCCATCTCCGCTGCAGGTTCAAATTGAAGGGCATTTACTCGCTTGACCAACAACCCCAGCGCCATCGGCTTGATCTTTTTAATTAGCCAGACTAGACTAATTCCTTAGGGAGGAGGGTTTTTTATGCACACCGTCAACATGCTTCAGGCCAAATCATCGCTGTCGCGTCTTGTCGAAGACATCGAAATGGGTCGAAAAAGCGAAATCATCATTGCGAGAAATGGACGCCCAGCGGCAAAGCTTGTC
>DASUEF010000010.1:0-1270 GCA_036275215.1 Limnobacter sp.
CGGATTCGATTGATGACATCCTGTCCTCCAAGGGTTACTGAGTTTTCTATTAATTTGATTTGCATAAACAATAGGCAAAAGCTCTTACTCTCACCTTACACCATGGCGCACCACAGCAATTCGCGTTCCATGTCAAGAAGCTCGCCCGAACGAGGGTCCGCTCTGCTATGATTTCGTGCATCTTCATTCACGCGATGCTGCACTGCACACCTGTCACAAAATGGAACACAACAAAAATCATCCACCCATGTTGGCACGCCTGATTTTCGCGAGCCGCTGGCTTCAACTGCCTCTGTACCTAGGGCTGATCGTTGCTCAAGGTGTATATGTTTATCATTTTCTGATCGAACTTTGGCACCTGGTGGGCGGCGCAGTGGCCCACACCCTCACCGAAGCCGCCATCATGCTCATTGTGCTTGGCCTCATTGATGTGGTCATGATCTCTAACCTCCTTATCATGGTGATTGTGGGCGGCTACGAAACCTTTGTCAGCCGCATGCACCTGGAGAACCACCCCGACCAGCCCGAATGGCTGGACCATGTGAACGCCTCGGTGCTCAAAGTGAAGCTGGCGATGGCCATCATCGGAATTTCTTCCATTCACTTGCTGAAAACTTTCATCAACGCTGAACAGTACGATGAAAAAACCATCATTGCGCAGGCCTCCATCCATGTGATCTTCCTGCTTTCTGCTGTGGCAATTGCGTACTGCGATAAGTTACTGCACCAGGCAACCCCCAGCAAAACCCATTAAAATATAAGGCTGCACCCAAGCAACTCAGGAGCCGTACATGACCACCATCAAGCAAGAGGATTTCATCTCCTCCATCGCCGACGCCTTTCAGTACATTTCGTACTACCACCCGCTCGATTACATTCAAGCGTTGGGCAAGGCCTATGAGCGCGAGGAGAGCCCCGCCGCCAAAGATGCGATTGCGCAAATCCTGACCAACAGCCGCATGTGTGCCGAAGGCAAGCGCCCCATTTGCCAAGACACCGGAATTGCCGTGGTGTTCCTGAAAGTAGGCATGAATGTGCGCTGGGAATCAACCCTTAGCGTGAGCGAGATGGTCAACGAAGGCGTGCGCCGTGCCTATTTGCACCCGGACAACAAACTACGCGCCTCAGTGCTGCTTGACCCCGCTGGGGCCCGCAAAAACAGCAAAGACAACACACCCGCTGTAATTCACTATGAAATTGTGCCCGGCGACGATGTGGAGGTGATCTGTGCTGCCAAAGGTGGCGGCTCTGAGAACAAATCCAAAATGGT
>DASUEF010000011.1:0-4696 GCA_036275215.1 Limnobacter sp.
AGAATGAATCGATTAATCCCTCTGGAGCAATGAAGGTGGTGGAAATTAGGGTGTTCAAAGCGCTGGCCTGCGCGCCAGACATCCGGCATAGCCATGCTGTGAGGCGATTCAGGTGCTCTTGACTGGGGACGCGGATGATGATGTCACGCAGCGTGAGCGTGAAGGGGTCCTGAGTTGTTGCACCCAAGGCCAGGGGGGGGGAAGACGAACCACTGGCCACGTTGGTGTTGCTGGAATATGCAGCATAAACCATGATAACTCCTGAATACTGTGTTTACAGACCGCTGGCCCCAGCCTGCTGTAAGCGACTGGTGGTCTCTAGTTGGCTCATAACGATCTGAAATTGGCTGCCCGCTTCCTGTCCATTGGCGTCGTGGAACAGAGCCTCCCGCTCGTACCACGCCTTGCCAAACTCACCAGCGGCTGTGATCGGCTGATTGATCAGGCTGGCACCAATCGGGCCGAACCACATGTTGTCTGTCGCAGCTTTTTGCAGATCCTGCGCTTGATTGGGGTTTTTTGGATCTGTTCGCGATGTTTTGTAAGCGTTGAACATGCACTTGCCTGCAAAAACTCCTGTGACGAGGGCTGCTGTCATGGCTGTTGCGAATTGAACAATCGCCCCCCTAAACATGTCTTCAGCCTTTGCAATGGTCTCGTGCTTTTGAATTTGGATAAGTTCTCCGATGATCTGCTTCAAGTCCAACTCAAGGCTGTAAGTGAGCATCAAAAACATCACGAAAGCGCGGCCAAACGGGTTGGTGAAAGTTGACAAAACTGGCCCATTGGGAAACAGCACATCTGCTTCAGCTTCTGTGAGTCCCCAAGCTTGCATAGCCAACTCACGGGTGATCTGCAAGTTGCCTGTCACAAGATCGAAAAGCGTGCGAGCCTCGCTGGTCGAAAGTCCATCCACCAAGCGATGCGCTTGCTCTCGAGTCAACCCCAAATCACTCATGAGGCGCTCAACCACCACGGCCCGTTGTTCTTGGTTCAGTGGCAATAACGTTTGCAAGGAGGTTGCTGTGGTGGTGTTTTCGGTTCTTTGCTCAATAATCATTTTGAATCTCCTTACTGTTATACCTGGCCCTGATCAAAAAGCTCCGGCATGAGTTGAGTTAAAAAATCAATCAACTCTTGCGCCTGCTCTAGGTCATTGGTGAGCATTTGGATGATGCGAGACCATTCATCGACTTCTGCTTGCTCCAAGCCATAGGCACGCAGGGCCTGCGCCAATTGAAATTGAATTACTGCCATGTCTATTTGCAGTCCAGATTGTGCTGCGAGTATGGCGCTCTGCGCCACCTCCAGAAAAATTTGTAAACGCCTGGTTTGCTCTGGCGTGGGGCTGGAGGTTAGAATTCGGCTCAGCATTTGTGGCAGCTCTCGAAGAGTCTGTGTCAGTGTTTGGGTGGTGGCTGCAGCAGCCGAAGAGAGTGCAGACAAACCACCTGCCACAGCCGATGTGGCCACAACAGCAAGCACTAGAAACAACAACGCTGCAACCACGGCCGCCGCCACTGGACCCATCACAGACTCCAGCCCTTTAAACATTTCGGTCATGCCCTTTTCAATCATGGAGTCCGCGCCAGCGGCTTTGCTGATCATGGGCTCCAAAAACATGACAACAGCCACAACCAGCAAAGCAATTGTTAGAGGGCTTGGGGCAATCACGGCCATGATGGCTGCGATGATTAATCCAATCGGCCCAAGCGCTTTAAGAAACTTTTGCAAACCGCTCAAGTTGCGTTGCTTTTCAAGCTGTTCAATGTAGTCATTCATCTGCTGAATGGCGTGCCTTGCCTGGGCACGTTCAGATGCACTTAGACCCTCAATAAAGCTCTCCACCGCGTCCCGTGCAAGCTTCAAGGTACGAACCAGATTCAAAGCCAATTGTTCATAGGTTTCTCCACCGGCGACCCGCGGCGCAATAACCAGTTGGTTGTTTGTTGGCGCTTGTGTTGAAACCATGGGCGACCTCCTTAGAAAGCTTTTGAGAATGCATCCACTTGGGTTTGAGACCACGTGGCGAGTACGGATTCGAATTGATTCATCACTTGAGATATTTGACGGGTTATCGAATCGATCTCGACCTCTAGCCCATCCACCCGCTGTGTCAACTCGGCTATTTGAGTCTCCAGGCTGGGGTCGTTGCGTTGCTGGAGCATCACCATTTCTTCTCGCAAGCGGGCTTGGGTCACGCGTTTGTGGGTGATATCCAAAAAGCGAAGCTCTAGGAACAATACCAAACCCACCAACAAAGGTTCTGTGCCGTCTTTGAGCAGGTCACGAAGCTTGCTTACAATCCGAATTTTCGCTTCGATATGCGCCATCGCATCGCGATCTCCGTGGGAGACGGCCACTTGGTAGTGCAAGTTCAGATCACTCAAAACCTGATCCAACTCTTGCTCGGTCACCTCGGACGGTTGTGTGGTTGTGTCTTCGTAGGGCCTCAATAAATCTGTTTGTCGCAATTGTTCGCTGCGCACGCCAGCCTGTGCCGCACTAATTTCAACACTGTTGGCGGGGTGGTTGGAATTGACAAAAAAATCCAGCCGAGCCTGGTGAAAGGCTTCTCGCAAATTTGAAAGTGCAAGTTGTGCTTGTTGGCTGTTGGCATTGCTGCCATTGGGCACACTGGTGCGATAGGTTTGCAAGGCGCCTGCCAATTGGGTGTCCATGGCGTTTAAGGCGTTGCGAATGTTTGCAGGCAAGTCGCTTGTATTCAGGGCTTGAATGTGAGTTCGCAATTGCTCCACCTGCGCCAGCATTGCTTGTGGTCCATTGGACCAAGCGCTGGCGGGGTGATTGAGGTGCTCCAGCAGGTTGACCAAGTTGGCGTGTTGGCTGGCCATGCGTTGAATATGGGCATTGATGGCTGTGAAAATCTGGCCTGTGGTGTTGCCATCACCAAAATGATTGGCGTTGCCAGCCAAGATTCGCAATCCGTTTTGGCTTTGCTCGTTGATAAATATTAGCGCTTGGAGAGGATTTGCGTTGGTTGGTGTTTGATTGGCGAGCAGTGCGTTGAGCGTGTAGGTGAACGCAGCCATCGGGGCACCTGCGGCAGTGGCAGAATTTCTGATTTGTGTTAACAAATCCATGATGTGCGCTGGTGTTGCAGAGGCCCAGCCACCTGGCAGGCGAGCCAGCCACGCATCAACAATTGGGCCAAAGGTGGGTGGCACCGAAGCTGCTGCGCCTTGCGCTGCACCATCGCTTTGATCAACGGCAGTGGGGTTCATTGGCAAGTCCTTGTTGTTTGATTTTGATGGGTTTAAACAGCTTCTGCCATGCGATCTGCATCTCGGAGCTCTTTTTCGTAGCCGTCTTGCAGGGAGTTCAGCTCATGTTGCACCTTTTCGATACGGTAATCGCCCGGCACTACAAACTCTTTCATTTCCAAGGCCCACGAGTACAAACGCTTGGCATCTTCTTCGCCAATCTCTTGTTTGTTTTTTATCTTTTGGATAATTCCAAGTATTTGAGAGGACGCAGGCTTGTTTGCGAGCGCTGCTTGCCGAACGGCCTCGTCGAGGTAAGCAATCATCTGCGCATTGGCTTCAACAGCGCCCTTTTCGTGGGTTTGCAGCAAAGAGATCAGCGCATCGCCGTTTGTTTCTAGAGGACCGTAGTGCTCTGAAATCTTGGACAACCTCAGAATGTCGTAGCTGTACCAGCCCAAACTAAACTCAGTCACCAAGCGAGTGACTGTGACCGTGTCGCCACGCGCTGCAGCCTGAAACATTTCATCCACCTGACTTTGTGACACTTGGTAGGGCGAATCGATTGGCCTTCCTGTGTTTGTGGCTTGCCCCACACCGGCTGCAGCGCTTGACATGATTTCACTCCGCTCAATTGAATGTTTATTTACTTCACTGCGTCGCCGATCAAGCGTTTGAGATCGTCGCCCAAAGTGCCGATCACATCGTAGTAAGCCTTGCTGGCGCCCAAGGCCTGCTTCAATTCCGCAGCGGCGGCGATGATTTGACCAGTGCTCACCCCGGGTGTTGATACAACGGCTAAAAATCTATTGATAGCCTCTCTTGTAAAAGCATCCCCGCCTGCTGCAATAAGACGAATCCTATTTTCGATGTCGGTTGTGATCGCGCCATTCAAGTGCACCGAACTCATCGATCTGTTTTGATCTATTATTGCTCCGGTCCCGTCGCGTAGTGTTACTGAGCCGTCGGTGCCCACTGTTGCTGTATTTGCCGTTGTCATGCTGATCTCCGTTTAAAAGTCTGATTGATTAAGAGTGTGTTGCTGTGACTGCGATGATGATTAATCATCATCCAGAATGTCGCCTGCCTCAGGTTCTGCAAAAAATGACAGAATTTCAGCCTGCATCACTGGATGGTCTGGAGAAAGGCTGGATGCAGGGGCCTGCAACAGTGCCTCGTACTCGGCTTCGCTGAGTGAAAAACCACCGGCCACAAATCCGCCGCCTGCTGTGCTGGAAATATTGCTCATGGCAACTCCTTACTTGTTCACAATGCTTTTCAAGGGCTCTGTGAGGTCTTTCATCAGCGATGAGGCCAACTGCCACATGCCTGTCATCATGTTCAGCTCATAACCCAGCCGAACGGCGTCGGACGGGCGTGAGCCAAAGTCGGGCATGGACAAAATATCGCTCACCCGCTGGCCGTGTTTGTCGGCCACTGAAAAGACCTTTTCACCTGCGTTTACAACTTCC
>DASUEF010000012.1:0-2991 GCA_036275215.1 Limnobacter sp.
GGCCGAGTACAAAACGCAGTTGGCCAGCATCCTGAAAAAGCTGTATGCCTTTGCGCAATCCAACCCCCGCGCTTTGCGGCTGATGCTGCTGGAGGCCACCTCGATTGATGGCGAAATGACCAAGCGGATTGCCGCCATGCATGCCGAAGGGCAACGGGTGGCGAGTGAGTATTTGCAGCATGGCAAGCGGAAAGGGTTTTTCCGCAGCAACCTGGACACCAAGGCCACCGCCACGGCGGTGGTGGGCATGTTGATGGCGGGCTCCATGCAATACCTGTTTCAGCCCGAAGACAAGTCATTTCAAAAAGCCTTTGGCAAGGCCGTGATTGACTTGCTCACGGCGGGCCTGGCGGCACCTGAGTTGCCCTAACAATTTTTTTCCAGCGGTCAACCCGACTCGTGTTTCACGAGTTATTGAAGCACGCGAAAGCATGTGGACCTTGGGAGAAACGCATGAGGAAAATTCTTGGACTGCTGGCAGCCTCAGCAGGCTTGCTGTTTTCACAGTCTGCATTGGCAGACCATCCAGAAAGACCCCGCTACAAGCCTTGGAGTTCGGTGGATATTCAAATCGTGGTGGGCGAGCCCAGGCCGATTTGGGTGCCTCAAGATGTGCGGGGCTGGGGCCGCGACGATGACGATGACGATTGGGATGATCGCGACGACGACTGGGATGATGACGATGACGACGATGATTAAGCATCGTCGTCGGATTCACACATGGCCTAACTTTTGCTGAGCCGATTCAGTTGAGTCAAGGTTTGCTCGGCCTCGGCCATGATGCGCTGGGTGAGCTCGGCCACCGTGGGCACATCATTCACCAAGCCCTGCACCTGGCCAATTAACTGAATGCCGCGCTGGTGATCGCCCTCAATGGTGGCCCGCTTAATTTGAAGCACAGCCGCACCAAAAAATGCAACCCGCAGGGCCTGCTCAAAACCCAGTTTTAGCACATCCCGAATCATGCCCAGCATGGGACGGTCCATCTCCCGAGCGGCCTGCCAGGCCCGCCACATGGCGCGCAGCGGATTGAACTTTTTGCGGGTCACTTTGCGTGCGTAAGGTGTGGTCATGACCCGGCACGGGATGCTGTCAAAGTTGGCGCTGTAGATGGTCTCTTCCACTTGCTTGTGCACAATCAAATCTTTGGTATTGCTGTGAACAGGGCTTTCTTGCGTGGCGGCCCAGCGTGTGCCCATGGCCACACCATCGGCCCCCAGGGCCAACGCAGACACCAGACCTGCCCCGGTGCCAAATCCACCGGCGGCAACAATGGGCAATTGGGTGACTTGCCGAATGGCGGGCACCAAAACCAATGAAGTGACCGAGCCGCCATGCGCTGCGGCCTCGTGCCCGGTCACCAGCAATGCATCAACGCCCGCTTTTTCTGCACTCAGGGCGTGCTTGGCGCTCACCACGGTTGCAATCACTTTGCCGCCGTAGGCATGCACGCGCTTGCACACATCAGCCCCACTGCCTAGGCTGAAGTTGATCACGGGCACCTGCTCTTCCAGCGCCACTTCCAGGTTTTCTGTGGCCCCAGGCATGATGAGTGCGCAACCAATGGCAAACGGTTTTTGGGTGAGGCTGCGCACCCGCCGTATTTCGGCACGGGTTTCTTGGGGGGTTAGGTGCCCAATGGCGAGAATACCCAATCCCCCTGCCTCGCTGGTTGCCGCCACCAGGGTGGAGTCAGCCACGTGGGTCATGCCAGGGCAAACGATGGGGTACTCAATGCCAAAAAGAGAGGTGATGCGGGTGCGCAATTGGATCGACATGGGTGGATAAGCAGAACAATAATTTCGTTACTGTAAAGTAATTTCCAAACATTTGTATGTAATCATCCTCTAGGCCTGGACTGCCGGCGCCGCACAAACACCTTGGACGGATATCGATCACAATGCACCCCGGACAGGCGGAATTTCAGGCATCATGCTGCCAATCTGAAACCCTTGTGAGGAATTACGCCATGTCCCAATTTGACAATGTTTCTGTGGTGAAAGCTGCCAATATTTATTTTGACGGCAAGGTGAGCAGCCGCACGGTGCTGTTTGCCGATGGCAGCAAAAAAACCCTGGGCCTGATGTTGCCAGGCGATTACGAGTTTGGCACCGCCGAAAAAGAGATCATGGAAATTCTGGCTGGCGAGATGGATGTGAAACTGCCGGGCCAGGACTGGCAAGTGATTGTGGGAGGTCAATCTTTTGATGTGCCCGCCAACGCGAAGTTCCAGCTGAAAGTGAAAACCCCAGTCGACTATTGCTGCAGCTACATCAAGTGAATCCAGCCGGGCTCAAACGCTGGGTTTCTGGCCGTGGATAAGCCATGCCCAGCAAAAGCCTAGCTGAGCCAACTGCGCGTGACATTTTGCCCAAATACAACCACCATTTGTTGACCGTGGCGTTGGTGGGTGGTGTGAATGAATTGTTGGCGGTGTGGCCGACGGTGGACAATCCCCCGCCGGTGCCAGCACTCAGCCATGACCGGGTGCACATCCCGAACTGAACACAAGGAGAATGATCATGACGCAGTGGGCCCTTATCACCGGCGCATCCTCGGGCATTGGCTTGCACTTGGCTGAGCTTTTCGCCAGAGACAAAACCAACTTGGTGCTCTCGGCACGCAGCACAGACAAACTGGAAGCGCTGGCAAGCCAACTGCAACAACAGCATGGCGTGCAGGTGCACGTGGTGGCCAGTGACTTGAGCCAACCAGGTGCGGCTGAGGCATTGGTGCAAGCGATTCATTCGCGTGGTGTGGTGCTGAACCATGTGGTGAACAACGCTGGCGTGGGTGTGTTTGGCCTGTTCAAAGACAATCCACTGGAAGAAGAACTGGCCATGATGCAACTGAACATGCAAAGCCTGGTGGTGCTGTGCAAACGGCTGCTGCCCCAGCTTTTGCAAACACGCGGGCAGATCATGAACGTGGCCTCCACCGCAGCGTTTCAACCTGGCCCCTACATGGCCGTGTATTACGCCACCAAGGCAT
>DASUEF010000013.1:0-1326 GCA_036275215.1 Limnobacter sp.
AAGCTTCCACGGGTCTCAATCAACTCGAGCAGGGCCAGTGTTTCCAGGTGGATGGTCATGGGTGCGCCAATTCTATTTTTTTGAACAAGTTCGTCAAATTGTAGTGATTGTTGATGCACTTTGCACGTTCTAGACTTGCTCCAAAGCTTTTGAAGGAGTGCAAACCATGATGCAAGTTCGACGGTCCAATGAGCGTGGGCATGCCCAGCACGGTTGGTTGACGAGCTACCACAGTTTCTCGTTTTCCAGCTATTACGACCCGCGCTTTATGGGCTTTGGTCCCCTGCGGGTGATCAACGAGGATTGGGTGCAGCCCCAAACGGGTTTTGGCACACATGGGCACCGGGACATGGAGATCATCACCTACATGCTCGATGGCGAATTGAGCCACCGGGACAGCCTGGGGGGTGGGTCAGCCATCCGCCCCAACCAGATTCAACGCATGAGCGCTGGCACCGGGATTCGCCATTCCGAGATGAATCAGCACCCCAGCGACGTGGCGCATTTTTTACAGATTTGGATTGAGCCCGCGCAATACAACGTGGACCCTGGTTACAAAGACCACGACCTGAATGTGGAGAGCATCACCGGGCAGTTGGGGCTGATTGTGACTGGGGACCGTGAACTGGCACAGCGCAAGCAAATTGCGTTTATTCACCAGGATGCGCACATGTATGCCGGGCGTTTGCACCAACAAACCGTGACCCAAGCCATTGCACCACACCGCAAAGCCTATTTGCACGTGGCCCGTGGCGAAGTGCGTGTGGGTGAGCATTTGCTGGGCACGGGGGACGCCCTAATGATTGACAACGAGACCGCTTTGACGCTGGAAGTGCCAGCCCGTGCGGAATTGATTTTGTTTGATTTGCCTTGAGGAGAATGGAAATGACACAAGTCGCAATTGTTTATCACAGTGGGTATGGCCACACCGCCAAGGTGGCCCAAGCCGTGCAGGCTGGTGTGAACACGGTGGCCGGGGTACAAAGCCACTTGATTTCTGTGAATGACGTGAACGACGCCACCTGGGACACCCTGGCCAAAGCGGATGCCATCATTTTCGGCTCGCCCACCTACATGGGCGGTGCGTCGGCAGACTTCAAAAAGTTTGCAGATGCGTCCAGCAAAGTGTGGTTTGGCCAAGGCTGGAAAAACAAGATTGCTGGTGGCTTTACCAACTCCATGTCGATGAGCGGGGACAAGCTGAGCACCTTGCAGTACTTTGTGACCTTTGCCATGCAGCACGGCATGGTGTGGGTGGGAAGCGCCACCCCCGGCGCCCAAAAGCCAGGGGATGTGAATGAGCTGAACCGCGTGGGCTCGTGGGTG
>DASUEF010000014.1:0-7518 GCA_036275215.1 Limnobacter sp.
TGTCCTCGGGTTTGCGCGTCAACAGCGCCAAGGACGACGCCGCAGGCTTGGCCATTGCCGAGCGCATGAATGCCCAGATCAAAGGCTTTGATGTGGCCGCCCGCAACGCCAACGACGGCATCTCCCTCTTGCAGGTCGCCGACGGCGCCATGGGCAAGATCAGTGACAACCTGCAGCGCATGCGTGAGCTCGCCGTGCAGGCCAAAAACGGCACACTGAACCCCACCGACCGTGTCAACCTCAACCGCGAATACACCGAGCTGGCCAACGAGGTCGACCGCATCGTCTCGGGCTCCACCTTCAACGGCAACGCCATGTTCAACGCCGCCAACAAGACGCTGAGCTTCCAGGTGGGCACCGGCAACGCCGTCTCCGACACCCTGCAACTGAACCTCACCGACGATGGCACGGCCGCAGGCAATGACCTGACCACCATCATGACCGGCGCTGCAGCCAGCATCCAGGCCAACCTGAACGCCGTGGACACCGTGGCCAACGCCACCGCCGCCATCACCACCCTGGACGCCTCCATCGATGCCATCACCGGCATCCGCGCCGTCGTCGGTGCCGGGCAAAGCCGACTCGAGCAGGTCGCCTCCTTTGCCGACACCTCCAGCACCAATTTGCAAGCCGCTCGGGGACGAATCATGGACGCTGACTTTGCCAAGGAGACCGCCGCACTCACCCGCGCTCAGATCCTGCAGCAGGCTGGCACCGCCATGCTCGCACAGGCCAACCAGCTGCCCAACAACGTGCTGAGCCTGTTGCAGTAACCCTCTTGTAGTCCAAGCAGCGGCTGGTTCACCTAGCATCGAGCCAGCCGCTTTCTGGCAGAGGGCAACGCCCGAATTCGGATCTTTCGTCCTCTGCCTCTTTTTCGGCTTTCTGCCGACATCCTTCCCTGTTCAATGTGTTGAGTCTTTGTGATTGGCGTTTGTCCCAATGACATGGGTTTCTTTTGCGTTTAAACTGCATAAATTACGAAAAAAATGCATATAAAAGCAAAAGGAGACAGGTGTAGTTCACCATGCAAGATTTCTCTCAGGCGTTTGTTCAAGCCTTTGTGTTAATTCTCAATCTGGATGCAACCCTGGTGAGCATCATCGCCTTGTCACTCCAGACCACGTTCACCGCTGTGATTGTTGCCTGCCTGTTGGGTTTTCCTGTGGGGGCTGCCTTGGCCGTGGGGTGTTTCCCTGGTCGCATGGTGCTGGTGGTGTTTCTCAACTCACTGATGGGCTTGCCACCTGTGGTGGTGGGGCTGATGGTCTACCTGTTGCTTTCGGCTGCGGGGCCATTGGGCTTTTTGCAATTGTTGTACACGCCCACGGCCATGGTGATTGCACAGGTGGTGTTGGTCACGCCAATTGTGGCCGCATTGGCGCGCCAGGTGATCGAAGACCTCCACACCGAATACGACGAAATGTTGCGTGCCATGGGGGCCACACGCTGGCAAACCATCCTCACTTTGCTGGTTGATGCGCGTTACTCTTTGGTCACCAGTGCATTGGCGGGCCTTGGGCGTGCCCTGGCCGAGGTGGGGGCAGTCATTATTGTGGGCGGCAATATTGCCAATGTCACACGGGTGATGACCACCACCATCGCTTTGGAAACCTCCAAGGGTGAGCTTGCACTGGCGCTTGGCCTGGGCTTTATCCTGATTGTTCTGTCCATCCTGATCAACGCCAGCGTGTTTTTACTCAAACACACAGCACAGCGCAGGGCTTACGCATGAGATTGCCCAACATCCAAGCCCCGGTTTTAACGCCCACACAGCCGGGCTCGGACTTGTTGCCGATGGTGGTCGAGAACGTGTGCCTCGCCTTTCACGGCCGAACCGTGTTTGCTGGTTTGAGTCTGAATCTGCCCAGTCGTGGCATCACCGCAGTGATGGGGCCCAATGGTGCTGGCAAAAGCCTATTGCTTCGTGTGATGGCTGGCCTTGTTGAGCCCGATGCTGGCCGGGTTCGTTTTGGGGGGCACAGCAGGTTGCCAAAAAATGCCCTTGGGTTTGTGTTTCAGCGCCCAGTGCTGTTGCGTCGCAGTGTGCATGCCAACCTCATGCACGCACTGAGGTTGGCGGGGCTGCGCGGTGATGAATGTAGTCAACGTGCCCGCGCCTTGCTTACTCAGGGGGAGCTCTTGCATTTGGAACATTCCCCAGCCCGCAAATTGTCTGGTGGTGAGCAACAACGTCTCACCCTATTGCGCGCACTGGCATGCAAACCCGGCGTGCTGTTGCTGGATGAGCCCAGTGCAAGCCTAGACCCACAGGCGACCGTGTTGATTGAAAACCTGATTCGGCATGTGAGCCAGAGTGGTGTGAAAGTGGTGATTGTGACCCACGACGCGGGCCAGACTGCCCGCTTGGCCGATGAGGTGGTGTTTATCCACCGTGGACAGGTGCTAGAAATTACACCAACGCCAGAATTTTTGAAACGGGCCAACAGCCCAGAGGCTCGTGCCTACTTGGCCGGAGAATTATTAACCACTTAGGCCCCCTTTGTTGCGCACCGGAGATCTGATCATGAACAAAACACTCGTTGTTGGCCTATTGGCACTGCTTGCTGGGCCAGCCCAGTCGGCCGACAAATTCATTGTTGTGCAGTCCACCACCTCCACCCAGAATTCCGGCTTGTACGACCAACTGCTGCCGGTTTTTACCAAAGAGACCGGCATCGAGGTACGCGTGGTGGCGGTGGGCACGGGGCAGGCCATCAAGAACGCCCAAAACTGCGATGGCGATGTGTTGTTGGTGCATGCCAAGGCCGCCGAAGAAAAGTTTGTGGCGGAGGGATACGGCACCAAACGCACCGATTTGATGTACAACGACTTCATTGTGGCGGGGCCAGCAACAGACCCAGCCAGAGTGGCTGGCTCCAAGGATGCCGTGGCCGCGATGAAGGCAATCGCCAACAAGCAGGTGCTGTTTGCCTCTCGGGGCGATGACAGTGGCACCCATAAAAAAGAACTTGAGTTGTGGAAAGAAGCCAGGGTGGATGTGAAGGCAGCCAGCGGCAAGTGGTACCGGGAAACGGGTTCCGGCATGGGGGCCACCTTGAACACCGCTGTGGGCATGGGAGCCTATGTGTTGGCCGACCGGGCGAGCTGGGTTGCGTTTGGCAACAAGGGCAATTTTAAAATTGCCATTGAAGGTGATCCAAAAATGTTCAATCAGTACGGCGTGGTGCCTGTCAGCAAGGTGAAATGTCCAAACGTGAAAGAAGAGCTTGCCAACACATTTGCCAACTGGTTGCTCTCAGACAAAGGTCAAAAGGAGATTGCTGGATTTCAGCAAAACGGGCAGTCCCTGTTCTTCCCCAACGCGCCCAAGCAATAAAAAAATCGTCAGGCAGACCACACCACACGCCCAAGTTCGCTCACCTCATAGCCCGCCAACTGGCTGGCTTTGTTTTGAAAAGCATGGGTGCGTGTAAATTGCAGCAAGGCCTGAAAAGGTGGGTCGAACCACGACCTTCGGCACACCAGCAAATCAAATTCTTCAAGCTGTGTGGGCACAAAGCCTAGGCCGTAGAGGCGGGCCAGCGCTTCAAGCCCTGGGGCGGCATCGGCTGCGCCACTGGCCACCGCTGCAATCGATTCGTTTTCAGTTCTGCAAGTTTCTGTGGGCAACAGATCGGCCAGCTGCATGTTGGCTTTGGCCAGCAATTGCTCCAGCAAGATCATTCCACCTGCGCCGCTTTGGCGCACTGCAATCCGTCTGCCTTTCAGGTCTTCGATGCCACCGATGTTCAGCGGATTGCCTGGTGCAACCAGCACGCCTTGCTGGCGGCTTGCCCAGCGCACCAACACCACGTTTTGACCAGCAAAACGTTTGTGTACAGCACCCACATTCCAGCCAACACCATTGGCGTTGGGCACATGCAAACCAGTGATAGAGGCATGCGACTGCTCAAAAAGCACCAAGCCTTGCAGGCTGCCGTCCAATTGGGTGGACAAGCCACAACCGGATTCTCGAATGGCCCACTCCAGCAGTGGGTCGTGACTGCCGGCAAGGACAGCTGGCCGAGCGGGGGGAGGGCCGGCAGGCATGCTGTTGAATTTGGGCAATGTCAACTCGCCTGTTTGCAGCCAGTGCATCAGCTCTTTTTTTGGGAAGAGCAATTTGCCAGTGGCTTTGAGGCAAGGAATTTCCTGGTTGCTGGCCAACTCATACACCTTGCGTTCTTTCAGACGCAACAATTCAGCCACTTCTTTGGTGGTCAAAAATTCGGGCAAGGGCGTGGTTTCGCTCATGCGGTGGTCGAGTCGTTGAGGGTGTTCAAATCAATGTGCTCTGGAGCAAGGCCGGGGCTGGTGCCCGTGAGTTTGCGGACGTCATCGATAATCAAGTACAAACATGGCACAAGCACCAGTGTAATGGCTGTGGCAAACAAAATGCCGTAGCCCAGCGACAAAGCCATGGGGATCATGAACTTTGCCTGTCGCGAGGTCTCAAAAATCATCGGTGCCAGGCCGCCAAAGGTGGTGACGGTGGTGAGCATGATGGGTCTGAAGCGTCGCACCCCAGAGGTGCAAATCGCCTCATAGGGGCTCATGCCCTCACGCACTTTTTGATTGGCGTAGTCCACCATCACCAAAGAATCGTTCACCACCACCCCCGCCAGGGCAATGATGCCCATCATGGACACAATACTCATGCTGTAACCCATGAGCAGGTGGCCCACAATGGCGCCAAAAATACCAAATGGGATGGCCAGCATCACAATGAAGGGCTGCAGGTAACTGCGGAAAGGAATGGCAAGCAGAACGTAAATGAGCAGCAGTGCCACCATGAATCCTTTGGTGAGGCCTGCGAATGCCTCAGCAAAATCCTGTTGGCGACCGGCAAAGCTGTAGCTCAGTCCTGGGTAGTCTTGCATCAGCCGCGGCATGATCTCGTTGACGGTGGCCGTTTGAATTTGTTGCGCCTGGTTGCGTGGGTTCACATTGGCCGTGACCGAGATGGTGCGGCGACCATCCCGCCGGGTGATGGTTGCAAAGGCGCGCGTGTCGTCAAAGTTGACCACGGTGTGCAGAGGCACCAAGGCACCTTGTGGCGTGCGTATCAACAAATCGCGCACATCGGTTTGTGAAATACGCTCGGCCTCCGGGCGAGTCACCAGCACTTTCACTTCATTGCGGCCACGCAACTGCCGAATGGCCTCGGCACCAAAAAATGCGGCACGCACCTGTCGACCAATGTCGTTGGCGCTCAAGCCAAGTCGGCGCGCTTCCTCTTTCAGCGTGAAGCTGAATTGCTGTTTGCCGTTTTGAAACCCGTCGTCAATTTCCGACACAATCGGATAATTGGCCAATTCTCGCGCCATGGCTTCGCTGGCTTGTCGCAGGGTGTCCACGTTGCGATGGCTCAGCTGCACCGTGAAGGCTGGGCCGCTGCCTGGGCCTCCCGAGTCTGCGGCAAATCGCATGCTTTCTACCCCGGGGATGGTGCCCACGCGTTTTCGCCACTCGTCGGTGAACTCCGCCGTGGGAATGGGGCGCACATCGGGCTGTGTGAGGTAGGCACGCACAGTCACCTGGTTTTCATTCACGCTGGCGTACACACCCGTGCTCATGGCGAGACCACCGTGGGCTTCAATCACTTGTTGCACTTCATGGACCAAGCGGTCGCGCACGGCATCCACCTGCTGACTGGTGCTGCCCAGCGGCAAGATGGCGCGAACTTCCGACAGATCACTTTCAACCTGGGGAAACAGCTCGAAACCCATGCGCCCACTGATGGGCCAGGCCAGCACCACGATCATGAGCGCAATGCCCGCCGCCATGGACAGGTAGCGGTACTCCACCGCCTTGGCCACGATTGGCGAATAGTGACGGTGTATGAATGCATTGAATCTACTGGCGAACTGATGTTGCCAGAGAGTAAAACCTCTCTTTTCCTTCGGTTCTTTTGACGCTTGAAGGTGAGCGGGCAGTATGAAGATGGCCTCCATCAGCGAAATGATGAACACTGTACACACCACCAAAGGGATCACGCCCCAGATTTTCCCCAAAAAACCCGGCACAAAAATCAGCGGCGCAAAGGCTGCGATGTTGGTCAAAATACTGAAAGTGACTGGCATCGCCACATCGCGTGCGCCCTGGATGGATGCGTCCAGCAAACTCATGCCTTGCTGGCGGTATTCGTAAATGTTCTCGCCCGCAACAATGGCATCGTCCACCACAATGCCCAGCGCAATGATGAAGGCGAACATGGAGATCATGTTGAAGGTGACCCCAAACAGCGGCAGCACCATCATGGCACCCAAAAACGCAGTGGGTATGCCCATGGTGACCCAAAACGCCAGCTTCCAATCCAAAAATAGGGTCAGCAGCAGCATCACCAGCACCAAGCCCATGAGTGCATTGCTGGCGAGCAACTCCTGCCGCTGTTTGTAAATTTCAGATCGATCACTCACCACGGCAATCTCAATGCCCTGCGGCATGATGGGGCGTATCTTTTCTAGCGACGCGTAGGTGGCCTCCGAAATGCCGATCGGGGTTTGCTCGCCAATCCGTGACACAGAAATCTCAATCGACGGCTTGCCATTGAAGGTCGCGTAACGGTCGATGTCCTGAAATCCCTCGTTGACTGTGGCGATGTCGCCCAGCGTCAATGGTGTGCCACTCAAGGGCGACACAATGGGCAGTTGTGCAAATTGCGTTGCAAAGTCGCGACGCTCCGACACACGCAGCAAGATTTCGCCACCCTGCGTGGACACACTGCCGCCAGACACCTCAACCACGTTGGTGCGGATGTTGTCGGCAATGCTCTGCAAAGTGAGCCCATAGGCGTTGAGCCTGGCCTCTGGCACCTCCACATGAATTTCCATCTCCCGGGTTTCGGTGAGATCCACCTGGGTGATGCCGGGGTTTTGCAGCAAACCGTCTCTAACCTCTTCGGCCAGGTTGCGCAGAGTGATTTCATCGGTGTCGCCGTACAGCACCAGGCTCAACACTCCCCGCTTTCTGGCTGTGATCGACACATTGGGCACCTCGGCGTCGTTGGGCAGGGTGGTGATGCGGTCGATTTCTTTTTTGATGTCTTGATAAACCAGTTGCGCATCTTTGGATTCATCGATTTCCGCGATGATGTTGGCCACACCTTCGTTGGCGGTGGAGTTCACCTCCACAATGCCTTCCACAGCCGATATGGCTTCTTCCACGGCCAGTACAATGCCTTGCTCAACATCCTCTGGGCTGGCACCCGGGTAAGCCACACTGATGGTCACCAAATCCAACTCAAACTCTGGAAAAACCTCCTTGGTCATGCTGGAAAATCCAATGACCCCGCCAATTAAACATGTCCACATCAGGATGTTGGCGGCGACCGTGTTTTTGGTCATCCACGCCAAAGGGCCAGAGCGATCAATTCCGCGACGGCTTGCTGCATTCATGGTGCTCGTCCCTTCAAGGTTTTGCGGGTGTTTGTTCGCCAGTGCGAATGGCCATGCCTTGGATGGCGGCCCCCAGGTTGGAAGTGATGATTTCTTCCCCGTCCTTCAGGCCCTCGCC
>DASUEF010000015.1:0-10340 GCA_036275215.1 Limnobacter sp.
GTGGTAGCTCGTCAACCAACCGTGCTGGGCATGCCCACGCTCATTGGACCGTCGAACTTGCATCATGGTTTGCACTCCTTCAAAAGCTTTAGAGCAAGTCTAGAACGTGCAAAGTGCATCAACAATCACTACAATTTGACGGACTTGTTCAAAAAAATAGAATTGGGTTGCCCATGACCATCCACCTGGAAACACTGGCCCTGCTTGAGCTGATTGAGGCCCGTGGAAGCTTTGCCGCCGCCGCCACTGCCCTGAACAAGGCTCCATCGGCCATCACCTACCAGTTACGCCAACTGGAGGAATCCCTAGATGTGCTGATTTACGACCGATCGGGCCACAAAGCCAAACTGACCCCCGCTGGCAAAGCCTTGCTGGACGAGGGCCGCAAACTGCTGGAAAACGCGGAAGGCTTAAAAAAACGTGTGAAAGCCGTGGCGAATGGCTGGGAGGCCGAGTTGCGCATCGTGATGGACTCGGTGGTGCCGTTTGACGTGGCCATGCCTTGGGTGGAGGCGTTTGACCAATTGGGCAGCCCCACGCGACTGAGGTTTTCCACAGAGGTGTTGTCTGGCTCTTGGGAGGCTTTATTCTCGGGCAGGGCCGATATATTGGTTGGCAGCAAATTGGACCAAAACCAGTTTGCCAGCGGCACTGGCTTACAAATACAAACCATGGGTGAGTCAGTGTTTGTGTTTGCCGTGGCACCCAGCCATCCACTGGCTGCACTGCCTGAGCCCCTGGCTGTCGACACCATTCGCCAGCACCGGGCGGTGGCTGTGGGCGACACGTCCCGCAACTTCAAACCACTCACCTTGGGCCTGCAAAGCGGGCAAGCCGTGCTCACAGTGCCGAATCTAACCGCCAAGGTAAAAGCCCAAGTGGCTGGCTTGGGTTGCGGCTGGCTGCCTTGGCACATGGTTCAAGAGGAGTTGCGGCAGGGGTTACTGATGATGAAAACCACCGAGGAGCCGCTGCGGCGCACGCCGCTGTGTTTTGCACGCCCAAGGGCCAGCACTGGCAAGGCGATGGACTGGTGGAGCCAGCACCTGGCCCAACAAAGCTTGAATTGGGCACCATGAGGGCAATCGCAGCCTACACAGGGCGCTTCGCACCCTCCCCCACTGGCCCCTTGCACCTGGGTTCTTTGGCCACTGCCTTGGGCAGCTGGCTGGATGCCCGCATGCACAGTGGCCGTTGGTTGGTGCGCATTGAAGACATTGACACGGAGCGTTGCAAAAGGCAGTGGAGCGAGGAAATACTGCAATGCCTGCATGCCCATGGCCTGCGTTGGGACGACACCCCCTGGGTGCAAAGCCAGCGCGGCAGCGCCTACTCGCAGGCTTTAAGCTCGCTGACAGAAAAAGGGCTCACTTACCCCTGCGCCTGCACGCGCAAGGACCTGGACCAAGCCAATTTGAATCGCGCACCGGGACAACACCGAATTTACCCCGGCACCTGCCGACAAGGCTTGCCACCTGGGCGCACGGCGCGTGCCGTGCGTTTTGCTTGCCCACAACAGCCTGTGCAATGGGCAGACCACCGTTTGGGTTTGAACACAGACCACCTGCCCACCACCAGCGGAGATTTTGTATTGATGCGCGGGGACGGGCAATGGGCCTACCACCTGGCGGTGGTGGTGGACGACTTACAAAGCGGGGTGACGCACATTGTGCGTGGGGAAGACCTGGCAGAGACCACCGCACGTCAGGTTGCGGTGTGGCAGGCACTGGGCGGGAATGTCGCACCAAGCTACTGGCACTTGCCTGTGATTTTGGCCGAAGATGGTCAAAAACTGTCCAAACAAACAGGGGCACGCGCACTAGACCACGGCACGCCCATTGAAAATCTGAATGCGGTGTGGCAACACTTTGGAATGAAAGCCCCGCAGACCAGCACGGTGAGCGACTGGCTGACTCAAGCGTTGGGACAGTGGCCCCAGTATCGGGCAAGCCAGCGTAAGGTGGGCTAAAGCCCGTCAGTTGCGACGGGCCCCACCCAATAGAAAGGCCACCGGCGCGGCATTTTTGCTCTTGGGCTTGCTCATGCCGGGTGTGGCGGCGTTGCCACCGCCCGCCCGCGGGTCAGCCTCTGATTCATCCGGCTTTTCTTGGTAAGGTTGATTAAACAGCGAGTCTTTGATGCGAGTCTGCGCCAGCTTGGCGCGTAAGCGCTCATATTCCGCGTCGCGGTGGATGGGCGCATTGTCATTGAATCTTGCACCTTGGTAGCCGCCATCCCTGGACGGGCGGCGTTCCCTGGCTGGTGCATCTTCGGCCTCGCGCTCGCGCGGGGCACGGCTGCGGCGTTCACCACGGTCACCGCGCTCGGCGGATGCAGATTCGCTGCGCTCACGACGCAAATGACCGCCTGGCACAAAGCCCTCGAGCTCTTCGCGCTCAAAACTTTTGTTGGTCAGCTTTTCAATGTCTTTTAAGGCGCGCTCGTTGCCTTTCACCACAAACGAATATGCCGTGCCTTTGGCCCCTGCTCGGCCTGTGCGGCCAATCCGGTGCACGTAGTCTTCAGGCGTGGTGGGCAAATCGTAGTTGATCACGCAGGGCAGATCTGCAATGTCCAATCCACGCGCCGCCACATCGGTGGCCACCAGCACGGTCACTTCGCCGGCTTTGAAGGCATCCAGCGCCTTCATGCGCTCCAGTTGAGATTTGTCACCATGGATGGCCGTGGCCGACACACCTTCTTTTTCGAGGTGCCGAGCAAGGCGCGCCGTGCCCAGCTTGGTGTTTGAAAAAACAATCACCTGACTCAAAGCCTGGGTGCGGATGAGGTGGCAAACCGCTGCGCGTTTGTCTTCTTCGCTGTCCAGTGCAAAAATCACTTGCTTGATGTTCTCGGAGGTGGCATTGCGACGCGCCACTTCGATCAAGGTTGGGCTGTTCATGAAGCTCTTGGCGAGCTTTTGAATCTCGGGCGAAAACGTGGCCGAGAACAACAGGTTTTGCCGTTGTTTGGGCAACAGATTGATGATGCGCTGAAGGTCGGGCAAAAAGCCCATGTCCAGCATGCGATCGGCCTCATCCAGCACCAACACCTGCACTTGCCCCAGGTTAATGCTCTTTTGTTGCACATGGTCCAACAAGCGACCAGGGGTGGCAATGACCAACTCCACGCCGCGGCGCAACTCCTGAATTTGGGGATGAATATCCACCCCGCCATAAATCATGGTGGACCGCAGTGGCGTGTGTTTGGCGTATGTTTGAACGTTGCTTGCCACCTGGTCAGCCAGTTCACGGGTGGGCGCCAAGATGAGCGCACGCACAGGGTGGCGGGCCGGGGATGTGCTGTCGGTGGCCTGAGGCATCAACCGGTTCAGGATGGGCAGTGAAAAACCTGCAGTTTTGCCCGTGCCAGTTTGTGCCGCCCCCATCACATCCACCCCTGTCAGCACCACAGGAATGGCTTTGGCCTGAATGGGTGTGGGCTTGGTGTAGCCTTGCTCGTCAATGGCTTTCTGGATGCTGGGGTGCAAGCCAAAGTCTGCAAAAGTGACATTGGCAAGGGCTTCTTCGTCGGCAATAAGTGCCGGGGCTTGGGGAACGGTTTGATTCATGCACGCATTCTAAGCCCTTTTGGCGCTTAAGAATTAGGCAAAGGCCACAAAAAGATTGAAGGCACAAGCGCCATGCAGCAATTGTGCCTTCCATACAACAGGCAGGTTTATTGATTTTCTGCCAAAAACTCGTCCACATGCTTAATCGCCAGGCGTCCCACATTGCTCTGGGCGCTTTCAGTGCCCCAAGCAATGTGCGGCGTGATGATGCAGCGTGGATGCTGCCAGGTCACCATCAAATGGTCTTTGGGTGGGGGCTCCACATCCAGCACATCCAGCGCCGCGCCACCCAGGTGACCACTTTCCAGCGCGGCCTTCACCGCAGCAAACTGCACCAGCGCGCCGCGGGCCGTGTTCACCAAAATGGCGCCGGGCTTCATGCTGGAAATCACTGCCTCACCAAACAAGCCTCGAGTTTGGTCATTGAGTGGGCAATGCAGGCTGATGACATCGCAATGCGCCAAGCCATGCTCGAAACTCACATAACCTTCCCGCACGTTGGGCGCACCCTGGCGCTCGATGTGCACGACGGTCATGCCAAACGCACGGGCAAAGTCACCCAACTTGCCGCCAATCGCACCGCTGCCCAAAATGCCAAGGGTCATTTGGTCCAGGCTATTCATGGGCAAGGTATGCAGGCAAAAAAACCGGGAGGCACTCCAACTGCCATCGTGCACCAGCGCCTGCCACTCGGGCACTCGGCGGGTGAGTTGCAGAATGCAGGCCATGGCATGCTCGGCCACTGAACCTGGGCCGTAGTTCACCACATTCGATACTTTCACACCCCGGGCCTTGCAGGCCGCCTGGTCTACATTGTCCATGCCAGTGGCCACCAACTGGATCATCTTCAGCCTTGGGGCAGCGTCCAGTTCGGCCTGGCCAATTTTCACCTTGTTGATGATCAGGACATCCGCCTCTGCAATGCGGGCGTGCAAATCCTCCCGAGAAGTATATGGGTATTCGGTCCAGTGGTGCGCGCACGCCGGGCGCGGCAGGGGCACCGCCAGGGTTTCGCTTTCAAGCCAAACAATGTTCATTCGTGGTCTCCGTGCAAAATCTGCACAAGGCTAACCGTTGACAAGATCAAGAGGTAAGTGGGGCTAACCATGAGAAGCAACCCACCAAACATTTGTTTTGTATCCAATTCACGCGTTACACTCTTCCCACACCTTTCTACAACGCGCAGGAGTGCGGCCATGCCCCACAAATATGAAGGCAAATACAACATGGCCATGGGCATGACCAAACAAAAGATTGGGGAGTTGACAGGCAACAAGGCGCTGGCCCGAGAGGGTCAGTTTCAAAAGCTCAAAGGGGCCACACAAGATGCTGCGCAAACGGCCAAACAAGCGGTCAATCATATGCGCAAAACAGTCAATGCCAGCACCCAGGCAAAACTGGATCAAATGAAGAACAAAATCAAATTTTGACAGGTTGACGCGTGTCAGAAAAAGTGGCCGCAATTCTGTAGCAGTTTTTGCCCGCTTTCTTGGCGGCATACATCTGTGCATCACTGCTCTCGAGCAACTCGGCCACAGACTCTCCATGCAATGGATAAACGGCAGCGCCGATGCTGCAAGAGACCTTCAGACCATGGTTTTGCTTGATTCTCAACAACAGTTTGTCACATGCAAACGATTCAATAATTCGCTCTGAAATATTGGTGAGCAATTGCAAATTGCAACGGGCAACGATGATGGCGAATTCGTCCCCCCCCAAGCGAGCAACTTGGTCCACGTTTCGGGTAGCGCCTTTGAGCAGTGTGGCCGATGTCTTTAGAATTTGGTCACCTGCCTTATGCCCCAAGGTGTCGTTCACCGCCTTGAACCCATCCAGATCCAGAAACATCAAACCCAGCGACTCTCCAGGCAACAGGCGAGAAATACGCGCATTGAGCGTGATCTCAAAACCACGTCGATTTAGCACACCAGTCAAAGGATCCCGTTCCACCTCGTTGCGTAAATCCTCAACGTTTTTGCGAATACTCACATCATCGGCAATCAGCACTGCATGCGCACCTTGCACCTCATCGCTGTATATCGCAAATCGAAATTGAAGCACTTTGCCGTCCTTGAATGCCAGCTCAACAGGCACCTCATGCTTGCCAAAATAATCAGTCACCATGTCTCGAAGCAACAAACGGTGCTCCGGCACCACGCCTGCGGCAATCAAAAGGTTCTCGAGTTTGACAGGCTCCTGAACGGGCAACTTGAATCTGAGCATGGAAGCCAAGGCTCGATTGGCATACAACACGTTGAAGTTTTGATCCAGATAAGCCACCCCGCTGGACAAGGCAGACAACAACAAGTCGAGCCGATTTTTCTCTGACAAGGAACGGGCGTGGTTCAACTCCATGGCTTTCATTTGAGATTCAATGGCCTGCGCCATGTTGTTGAATGCAGCCCCCAGGCAAGATATTTCGTCTCGCCCGCGCACTTCAATTCTTGACTGAATGTGACCAGCCTGCAACTCAGCGGCCTTCGACCGAAGATCCTCCAAGCGTGCCAACAAGGTATTACTCAAACCCATCAAGATAAGGGCACAAGCAAATGCACTGAGCAAAAACACCCCCCCCAGATAAAAAACCATGTCATCGCGGTTGCTGTAGACCGTGGCAGCATCGAGCTGCATCCCCAAGCTCATGCGCCCGCCCGGCATGGGCAACGACATGTTGAGGTTGGGGTAGGCCAAATCCTGCTCTGAGCTACGGCCACCAAGACTCACAAGCACGCCCTCTTGGCCATGAACCCAAACGGCATGGGCTGAATATCTTGTGTACAAATCACGAATCAGTGCCGAAAGTGCCGGAATGTCTTCAACCGCGCCTCGGGGGAATAGCCGCACCAACTCAGGCTCGATCGATTGCGCCATGCTGTCAACACCATCTTGGGCCAAGCGGGTCATGTGCACGTATTGAATGGCCGTGAATATGCCACCCAGCAAGACCTGAGCAATAAACGTGGTAATCAACCATTTCCATTTGAAAGACATGCTTTGCCGCAAATTCGGGTTGTCGTGACTGAAGTATCGGCCTTGCCCAAGACTCACTGAATCCCACGTCAGGGGCAGACACGAGCAAATTTTTTAAAAAAAAACATCAAAATCGCACAGTCGGTTGTTTTCGATTGGTCTTTTTGTCATAATTCACAGCCTTGCCGAGGTGGCGGAATTGGTAGACGCGCTGGACTCAAAATCCAGTGGTAGTGATATCGTGCGGGTTCGATTCCCGCCCTCGGCACCAGCCCCGCAGGACACATGTGAGTCCCCATGAAACTGTCCGACTTTGATTTTCAGCTCCCAGAACCCTTGATTGCTCAGCACCCACCCACCCAACGGGGTGAATCGCGTTTGCTGGTCTGCCCACAACATGGCGAGTTGCTCGACAGGCGCTTTGCCCAAGTTTTGGATCTTTTCAAGCCCAACGATGTGCTGGTGATCAACGACACCAAAGTGCTGAAGGCTCGGCTGCAAGGCCACAAGGTCAGCGGTGGAAAGGTGGAGGTGATGCTGGAGCGCATCCTCAACGACAGGCAATTCACAGCCATGATCCGGGCCAGCAAATCCCCCAAGCCGGGCGGCGAGATTATTCTGGCCGGTGTAGCCCGGGTTCGCGTGCTGCACAAGCACGACATGATGTACACCCTGGAAATGCTGGAGGGCGACCTGAGCCTGCCTGATCTGCTGGATCAACATGGTGCTTTGCCACTACCCCCTTACATCACCCACGAAGCAGATGCGCAAGACGATGAGCGTTACCAAACCGTGTTTGCACGTGCGCCTGGCGCGGTGGCGGCCCCCACAGCCGGCCTGCATTTCACCGAGCCATTGCTGCAAGCCTTGCAAGCCAAAGGGGTGCAAGTGCTCAGCCTCACGCTGCATGTGGGGGCTGGCACCTTTTTACCGGTAAAAACCGACAATGTGGACGAGCATGTGATGCATGCTGAGCGTTACAACATTTCTGGTGAAGTGATTGGCAAACTGCTTGCATGCAAACAAGCCGGTGGGCGCATCGTGGCGGTGGGCACCACTAGCCTGCGGGCGCTAGAAGCCTGGGGCACAGAAACCCACTGCGACATGAGCACACCACTTGGCCTGGGCACGGCACAATCCTTTGTCAACACGGGCCATGGTGGCGACACTCAAATCTTCATCAAGCCGGGCTATGCGTTCAAAGTGGTGGACTGCCTCATCACCAATTTTCATTTGCCCAAAAGCACGTTGTTGATGCTGGTGTCCGCCTTTGCAGGCAAAAATCGCATCATGCATGCATACGCGCATGCTATTGCGCAACAATACAGGTTCTTCAGTTATGGCGATGCCATGTGGCTAGAACGCACAACGACATGAACCACCAGGCGCACACATTCACTACCCACGACCAACACGCCCTGCACATCCATCACTGGCTAGGCCCTCAAGGCGCTCCCACACTGCACTGGGCACACGCCAACGGCTTTAACGCTCACACCTATTGGCCCCTGCTCAAACAACTCACACCCCACTTCAAACTGTGGGCCTGGGACATGCGTGGCCAAGGACACAGCCGAGCAGCGGGGCAGGTCCAAACATTCCGCGGATGGAGCACCTATTACCAAGACCTGGTGACTTGGCTGGATCATCAAACCGAGCCGGTTTGGTTGGCTGGGCACTCCATTGGCGCCACCACCAGCCTGGCTGCGGCCAGTGCACGCCCCAACAAGGTGAAAGGTTTGCTGCTGACCGAGCCTGTGCTGCTTAGCCGCAAGCAAGGGGTGGTGCTGCAAATGTCGCATTGGCTAGGCTTTTCTAAAAAAATCCCCATGGCAGCCGCAGCCGCCCGGCGCAAGGCCCGATTTCAAAGCCGCCAACAGGCCTTTGCCAATTACCGCAGTAAAAAAGCCTTCGCCACCTGGAGCGATGAATGGCTACAGGCCTACACCAACCATGGCTTTGTAGACACTCCGCAGGGCGACGTGGAGTTGGCCTGCCATCCTGATTGGGAAGCCCTCACCTTTGAACACACCGAACCCAACGCCTTGCGATGGCTGAAAAACCCGGCGTGCCCGGTGGTTATTTTGGCGGGGGAACAGGGCTCCACCTTTCCCACTCAAGCCCACCCGCGCATTCAAAAAGCACTGCCCCAGGCGCGCATTGATGTGGTGCGCAACAGCACACACTTCCTGCCCATGGAGCACACCCAGCGTGTTGTGCAAGAAATCATGAAGCTCTGCAAGCAGGCCTGAACCATAAAAAAAGCCCCGTGCAGAGCGCCGGGGCTTTTTTTATGGTTGGGCAGGCAATCGCCGCCCAAAGCGGGAAGGTTTAATCCACCGCCTTCACCATGTCTTCAATCACCTTTTTGGCGTCGCCAAACACCATCATGGTTTTGTCCATGTAGAACAGCTCATTGTCCAAACCGGCATAACCAGCGTTCATGGAGCGCTTGTTCACAATGATGGTTTTGGCCTTGTAGGCCTCCAAAATTGGCATGCCTGCAATTGGGCTCTTGGGGTCTGTTTTTGCAGCGGGGTTGACCACGTCGTTCGCACCCAACACCAGCACCACATCCGTTTGGCCAAACTCGCTGTTGATGTCTTCCATCTCGAACACCTGGTCGTAAGGCACCTCGGCTTCAGCCAACAGCACGTTCATGTGGCCTGGCATGCGGCCCGCCACTGGGTGGATGGCGTACTTCACGGTCACACCCATGTGTGTCAACTTTTCAGACAATTCTTTGAGTGCGTGCTGTGCACGGGCCACGGCCAAGCCGTAACCAGGCACGATGGTCACTGTTTCAGCGTTGGTCAGCAAAAACGCCACATCGTCGGCAGAACCGCTCTTGACCGTGCGCTGCTGACCACCGCCTGCGGCGGCCGCTTCTGCGTCTCCACCAAAGCCCCCCAGAATCACATTGAAGAAGCTGCGGTTCATGGCCTTGCACATGATGTAACTCAGAATGGCACCCGAGGAGCCCACCAGCGAACCCGCCACAATCAACATGCTGTTGTTGAGCGAAAACCCAATGCCCGCTGCCGCCCAACCCGAGTAGCTGTTGAGCATGGACACCACCACCGGCATGTCTGCACCTCCAATCGGGATGATCAGCGTCACGCCCAGCACGAAGGCCACCACAGTCATGATGATGAAAGGTGTCCAATCCTGGGTGACGGCAAACCAAATGCCACTGCCGATCATCACGATGCCCAAAATAGCATTGAGCGCGTGCTGACCAGAAAAGCGCACAGGCGCGCCTTGGAACAGGCGGAACTTGTACTTGCCGCTGAGCTTGCCAAAAGCAATCACGGAACCCGAGAAGGTGATTGCACCCACAAAAGTACCAATGAACAGCTCAATCTTGTTGCCCATGGGGATGGCGGTTTCGCCAGCGGCCACAATGCCAAATGCTGCGGGTTCAGCCACCGCAGCCACCGCAATGGCCACCGCCGCCAAACCAATCATGCTGTGCATGAATGCCACAAGCTCGGGCATTTTGGTCATTTCTACGCGCTTGGCCATGATGGCACCTGCGCCGCCACCAATCACCAACCCCGCCAACACATAACCCATGCCCGCAGCGGCCGACTCACCAGCCAACTTGAAGATGAGGGCAATGGTGGTGAGAATGGCAATGGCCATGCCCACCATGCCGAAGGTGTTGCCCAGGCGTGAGGTGGTGGGGTGGGACAGGCCCTTCAAGGCCTGAATAAAACAAACAGACGCCACAAGGTACAACAGCGTCACCATATCGAAACTAAGTTGCATAACCGTTCTCCAGATCGCTGTTGATTAC
>DASUEF010000016.1:0-37378 GCA_036275215.1 Limnobacter sp.
TCCGATGCCATTTACTTAAGTCGGTGAGCTTGTCAACCTGCTGATCGGCTTGGCCAGTCGAGCAAATATTTGAGTTCTATCGACAGTGGAATACTTGTCGCATGCCGCAACAAACAGTGCAAATCCCAGCAAGCAAATAGAAAATTGCTTGTACATCAGCGGCTCCAATTTTGCACTTTATGTTCCATCCCTCGGCCTATCCACAATGCCTGGCTCAATGCCTTCATATTTTGGGGGCGTTGGGGCCACATCAGCAGAGTAGGGGAATGGGGAGGACTCGCACTTGACCATTTTTAGGAATTCATCCTCGCTCTTTGGGAAAAAGAACTTCATCCACCCCTCTGGCTGAAGTTCAAAGTGCATGGTGCCATCTTCGAATATCATGGGCTCAAAACTGGTGGGTGACACAACACGTACCTTGATCAAATTGCCTTCAATCAAATACCCGTCCACTTTGTTCAATTCCTCAAAGGGATCTCCATCTGCGTAGTGTCGCCAATACACATGGTGTCGGCCAAATTCGCCGTCGGGGCGTTGACAACCTTGAGCAGGCGCAAAACCCTCGCCGTAGTCGATGGTCCACTGGCCAAATAGCCAATTGTCGGTCCGATCGGATGGAGTGGTTACCTGACCCTTTTCCGGTGAAATGGACTGACTGTGGTGTTTGTCGCATGCCGCAACAAACAGTGCAAATCCCAGCAAGCAAAAAGAAAATTGCTTGTACATCAGCGGCTCCAATTTTGCACTTTATGTTCCATCCCTCGGCCTATCCACAATGCCTGGCTCAATGCCTTCATATTTTGGGGGCGTTGGGGCCACATCAGCAGAGTAGGGCAGTGGCGAGGATTGGCACTTAACCAGCTTCATGTTCGTGCCAGGCCGTCGATGATTGATCATTGTTGCAGAACCATCGGGCTCTCGCTTAAAGTGCATGGTGCCATCTTTGACGAGTCTGGATTCAAAACTGGTCGGGGGCAACACACGCGCCCTGATCAAAGCGCCTTCTATCAAATATTCCTCTACTTTGTTGAGTTCTTCATACGGATCACCGTCGATATCGAAACGCCAGTACACGTAGTCTTTACCAAACTGACCCAATGGTCGCTTGCATTCTTCGGCTAGCTCAAAGCCTTCGCCGAAATCGGTGGTCCATTGTCCGAACAGCCAGTTTTCATTTTGACTTTCTTCTAGACCTTTGTTTTGAAAAGTATTCTGCTCATCAGGTTTGCCGCATCCCATCAAAAAAACGAATAAGAAGGCTAGTGGACAAACGAATTGGTGATGGTTCATCAGTTGCCTCTCTTATGTTCACTTTTGGGATACAGCAAAATGCCGCTATGCAAGGTTCTGGAACCTTTAAATTTTGTGTTTACAACATCTTCAAACCTGCTGGTCCGAATTGAGCAATGCACCCACCCCGTGGCTTGGGTGCCCGGCACGTACTCTTCCAAAATCAATTGCCCGTATTTCAAGTTGTCCCGCACCCAGCAGGCCAGGTCGTAGGTGCTCATGCCCATCACCACAAAGTCAGCGGCTTGCCCAAAGCAATGTTGCGAGGTGGCCGAGCCACCCACGGCTTTGTTCACAGCGGGGCTGCGGTAAGCGCTGTTGATGGTCAGTCTGGGGCCAAAGGTTTCAAACACGGGGTGAAGGATGGTGGTGGCCAGTTCGCGAAGGTTGGCAATCACCACCGGGGAATGAGGCTTGTTGGGTAGGCCGGTTTTGGTGACGGTTAATTCAGTGAGCGAGAAGTGTTGTGTAACACATTCTGGAAAATTGGCTTTGCACAGGGAGGGCATGGCGGGAGTTGCAAGTTGAGCAAGCCCACAATGTAGGCCACACCCGTGTTGAGCGTCCAATCATCACTCGGGTGAGTCATCTTTTGGGGTGTCACTTCAACGGCGGATAAATCCTTTCACAGGTTTCCACCCGTTCAAACTGCAAGCCTGGCAGCTTGCGGTGCAAGTCCCCGCGTGCTTTTTGCAGAGCCGAGAGCAAGGTACGCTCTACCACCATGCAGTTCACCACGGTGTAATCCTCCCCAGCTTTTTTGTTGCTTTTGCCGCTGGGTGCCTCGATGGCGTAGGCCTCGTCGTTCAGTGCCCGGCTGGGGGTGCCTTTGTAACGCAGGCGTATTTTGTAGTGCAGCATCTTGTGTCTCGGGTTTGTTGTTTTAGTCTTTGAATATCAGTAGCCGCGTCAGCTCTTCAATGGCTTGTTTGCCTTCCAGGGTGAGGCTCACCACCACATCGTCCAGCACCTTGCCTTGCAGGCGAAACAGGCCATTTTCTGTGTCCACCATGTGAAGGCTTTCGCCCGCACTGCCTTTGCTGCTTTTGGCGTAGCCCACGGTTGGGAACCCCAGCTCTTTGAACACAGTTTGAATGTCTTCGCCCTTCAGGCCCAGCATTTTTTGCCATTGGCTGTGGGTGGTTGTTTTGCCTTCGGATTGCCGTTGCGCCACCAGCAGCATCACGCTGGCGGATTCAAAGCCCATGCGTGGCAGGCTTTTGCGGCGGAAAAACCCCAGCAGCCCCATCACCTGGAACATTTTGGTTTGGTCGCGCTCGTTGAATTCGTCAAACATGCGGTATCGGGAGCGCAAGCCCGACACGCGCAATTCCTCATTGGGGAGTGAGTCCTCATTCACCTGGGGTTGTTTCAACATTTCAAATGCCCGTTTTTGGGTGGATTTTGATTTTCCCGCTTTATGAAACTCACTTTACCCTGTGTGTTAAGCCGGGTTGAAAACGAAATCTGGCCGGAAGGGTGCATTTCACAACCGCACATGGAACACACGGGGCAAGGGCATGGCAAGTCGAGAACTGTTGCAAAAGCGCTTGGGCAAAATGTTGGCTGCACGACAAAACAAGGCCACCAGCAAGGTGCCTGTGCCCACTGGTGAGCTGCTGCCCCCCTTGCCCATGTTGGGCGAACCCCAGGCCGACGAGGCTGCCACGGTGCAGATTGGTGCCCAGGCGCGCCACCTGTTGGACCGCACAGCGTTTATTCGCCAAATAGAAGCCAAACTGGCAGGCCATGCCACCAAGCCGTTGGCGTTGCGCCCCTATGGGCTGGATCGCAAACCTGGCGAGCTGCCCAACACTTGGGAAGACCTGGATCAAGAAGTGGAAGTGCGCCGCAAGCTTAAGCCCATCGCCGAATTAAAGCTGGGTGCGCAAATGCCCGTGAGCGAGCCCACCTCAGCGCGTTCAACGCCCCGTGGATTGCAAGCCGATTTGGATACCTTGGAGCGCATACGCCGTTTAAGCCAGCAACAGGCCGCTGTGCTAGATGCGGTGGGCAAGCCCGCCAAACCCAAGCGCAAAGCTGCTGCGCCCATAGTGCCAGCCACCGCGCCAACACCTGCACCAGCCAGCGCGTTGGATACATTCATGGCCACGCCTGTGCACCTGGAGTGGCAAAGCCGCGCCCAATTGGACATGGCCAGCTTTTTTATGGACGAGCTGCAGGTGCGCAATTTTCGCGACCGCATTGCCAGCGAGCGTGCACAGCAAGCGCCGTTGCACATCACCGTGTACAAGCCGGCACAACACCGTGTGGACTTCACCCAAAACCCACGCGCGGCAGAAACCGTGCACGCCCACTCGGCCTTGTTCAACGACCAGGAGTTTGACGCCTGGGTGGCCAGCCTGGAGCAGCAATTCCCGCCACTGTACAAACAGGAGCAGCGGGTGGAACGCGTGCCTGTGTCAGCCCGCACCCGCGAAGCCCTCAAGCTGTTGCCTTTGCTGGGGCGCAATGTGACCTTGGGGTCGCTGCTCAACAGTTGGGTGATGATGGGCCACATGGGCCGCAAGCGCGCCCTGGTGGTGCAGCCCGATTTTGTGCGGCTGGACAATCAGGAAACCCTGGAGCAAGAACTGTTTTTGGGTCAGTCTGGTTTGCCCCCCCAACGCAACCACACATTGTTCAAGTCTTCAGACCATGAAGGGTATTTGAGCGGTTCGGCCATTCACCTGTTCAGGCCCCGGCAACTGGTGGCACCGCACGAAGATGCGGAAGGATTTTTAACCCGCGTGCACCCATTGCTGAAGCGCCATTTTGCGCAGCAGGCATTCACCCAATGGTTTGACAAGGTGTTCACCACCAGCCTCTCCCACACCACGCTGATTGAAAGTTTTGTGGGCGACGCCGTGCAACGCCATGCCAGCATCCAGAAAAAACTGCTGAAGCAAGCGGCGGTGGTCTCCAAGGCCCTGTACGCCGAATACGGCCAAGGGGAGGCCAGCTTGGGCGGGAACACCGTGTTCAACATGCAGTTTTACCAGGAGCATGGTTTTTTGCCAGCGCAGTCGTTTTATGAATTTTTGCAGTGCCCAGTGGCCGATGCACAACACGGTGGCAACCGACCATTGTGGCAAGTGCTGGGCACTGGCGGGCAAGTGCAATGGCAACAGATTGGCATTGAAGAGCACCCCATGGACCTGGTGTTGATGCATGTGCTGGCCATTTACGCCTTGAGCCCGGTGCAAAACGCGGGCTTGGTGAAACTGATGGGCTTGTTGGATTTGTTGATTCGCTGTGGCGATTACTTTGATGTGCCCATGCATTCGCCCAACCAGGATGACCAGCGTGCCATCGACAAATCCCTGGGTGTGTTGAAGGCCTATGAGAAAGTGTTGACAGAAGACGACGCCACCAAAAGTGGCGAGCAGCAGCACAGCCTAGGCTCTTACCGCTTTGCCTGGGACCGTCACACCCAGCAAACACCGGTGGATGATGCCCACCTACCCAGCCACCAAGAGAGCCAACTGGTGGAGGCTTTCCATGGTTTGTGTAAACAAATGCAAGTGGCAGGCATTTGGCGCAACGACATTGCGCGCCTGCTACAACTTAGCCAGCTTGCGCTGGCCACCGCATGAGGAGAAAACCACATGGTTGATAAAATTCGGGAAGCCATGGGCACCTACGCCAATGCCCTGAAATTGCGTGCCACACGGCAAGATGTGATTGCTGGCAACCTAGCCAATGCCGATACCCCCAATTACAAGGCGGTGGACTTTGATTTTGCCAAGGCCTTGAGCAATGCCCAGGCAGGCAATGGCAGCGGGCAAGCGATGCAAACCGCTGCGACTCACCCTCGCCATTTGGTGTTGAAGGGCAGGGGTGTGCATGGGGGTGATCTGCAACTCAAGTACCGGGAGGTGGAAAAACGCTCCATCGACAACAACACAGTAGATATTGACATAGAGCGTGCCAGTTTTTCAGAGAACACCGTGAAGTACGAAGCCGCTAACCAGTCGCTGTCGGGTTTGATTAGAACCATGCGCAGCGCAATCACCGGGAACTGAATACCATGAGCTTGTTTGACACATTCAAAGTGGCTGCATCAGCCATGCGCGCGCAAAGCCACCGTTTAAATGCCACGGCCAGTAACATGGCCAACGCAGGCACTGTGGCCGCCAGCGATGAAGAAAGCTACAAAGCCAAACGCGTGGTGTTTGAAGCCATGCTGGAAAAAACCAACCGCAATGGCAAAGCCAATGCCGCCACCTTGGTGCGTGCCAAAGAGGTGATCAACGACAAGTTGGATGCCAAGAAAATTTACAACCCCCAGCACCAATTGGCCGATGAAGAAGGCTATGTGTACATGCCCGACATCAACCCTGCCCAGGAAATGGTGGACATGCTGGAGGCCTCGCGCAGTTACCAAACCAATGCCGAGGTGATGAACACCACCAAAAACCTGATGTTGAAGACCTTGAACATAGGCAACAACTGAAATCGCCTCAATCGGGGTGATTTTGATGGGCATGCATGGGTTTGCATTTGTCATGATGAATCAAACACCCTGAGGAAGAAGGCCCATGTTAGACACCGTTCAAAGCAATGGCGCAGCAAACACCGCAGCGCGCAACCCGTTTGCCAAAGCCGAAGACATTGGCGACATTCAAAGCCGGTTTTTAGAATTGCTGGTGGCCCAATTGCGCAACCAAGACCCGCTGGCACCCATGGACAATGCCCAGGTGACCAGTCAAATGGCGCAGCTCAATACCGTCTCCGGCATTCAAAACCTCAACAAAACCATGGAAGGGCTGGGTCAGGTGATTGCCGCTGGGCAGTTTTCTCAGGCGGTGGCACTGGTGGACAAGTTGGTGCTGGTGAAAGGCGATGGCATGGTGCTGGCCGATGGCCAAGCCGGTGCGCAGTACAAAGCAGACCAACCTTACGACACCGCCGTGGCCACCATCAAAAACGCCGGTGGCGTGGTGGTGCGGGAGATCAACCTGGGCCGCGTGAGCAAGGGCATGAACGAGTTGGTGTGGGACGGGCGCAGCAACGATGGCACGGCCATGCCCCCAGGGCAATACCGCTTGGAAGTGCAGGGCACGCGCGCTGGTGAATCCACCAAGCTGGAGACCTACCGCTACGACATCATTCAAAGCCTGGACAACAGCGCCACTGGCCAGTTTACCCTGACCACCTCGCAGGGAGATTCCATTTCCATCAACGACATTGTGAAGGTGTACTAAATGGACAAGGTTGGATTTTTGGCGGCCAATGCAGCGCAGGCGGCCATGCAACGGCAAGAGAACATTGCCAACAATTTGGCCAACATCAACACCAGCGGATTTCGCGCGCAGGTGGTGGCTTTGAGGTCTACACCGCTGGTGGCCTTGAATGAGCGTGGCCAGGCCCGTTTGGACACGCGCACGTTCAGCACTGAGACTGTGACTGGTTTTGATGCCCGCCCTGGCGTGATCCAGCAAACTGGCCGTGAGCTGGATTTGGCCGTAAAAACCCCTGGCTGGTTTGCCGTGCAGCGTGCCGACGGCAGCGAGGGGTATACCCGCGCTGGTGGTTTTGTATTGAACAATGAGGGCGTGTTGACCACTGCCGAAGGACTGCCTGTGCTGGGCGAGGGCGGTGTGATTGAAATACCCCAAGGTTCACGCATGCTGGTGAGCGAAACCGGGCTGGTGTCGGCCATTTCTACTGACCCGGCCAACCGCGCTGTGCAAGAGGTGGGCCAGTTGCGGCTGGTCAACCCCAACCCAAATAACATGGAGCGCGGCACCGATGGGCTGTTCCAATTAAAACAGGGCGATGCCCCGCAAGCGCCGGAGGTGCGTGTGATGAGCGGCTACTTGGAAGGCAGCAACGTGAGCCCTGCAGAAAGCATGGTGGAAATGATCGCTGCCCAGCGCATGTTCGACATGAGCATGAAGGCTGTGATGATGACCAAAGAAAGTGACCAAAAAGCCGACACCGTGTTGCAAGCCGGTTAAACCATCGAGCGAGGAATTCAAGAATGCTACGTTCTCTGCACATTGCCAAAACAGGATTGGAAGCCCAGCAAACCCAACTGGACGTGATTTCCAACAATTTGGCCAACACCGCCACCACCGGCTTTAAACGTTCGCGTGCGGCCTTTGAGGATTTGTTGTACCAAAATCTGCGCGAGCCTGGTGCCCCCACCACCGACCAAACCCGTGCTCCCACTGGTTTGCAGGTGGGCACAGGCGTGCGCACCGTGGCCGCAGTGCGCAACTTTGCGCAGGGCAATATGCAGCAAAGTGGCAACCCCTTGGATGTGGCCATTTCTGGGGGTGGATTTTTTCAGGTGGAGCAGCCTGATGGCACGCTGGCTTACACCCGCGATGGCAGTTTTCAGGTGAATGCAGAAGGCGTGTTGGTGACCACGGCGGGGTTTCCTGTGGTGGGGCCCATCAACGTGCCCGACGACACCGAGCAGATCACCATTTCAGCCGATGGGCAAGTGAGTGCACGCCTGGCTGGGCAAGTGCAGCAGCAGGAGTTGGGTCGCATCAATTTGGCCACTTTCATCAACCCGGCTGGTCTCAATTCGATTGGCGGCAACCTGTACTTGGAAACGGAGGCCTCGGGCCAGCCCCAGGAGCTGGAGCCTGGTTTGAGCGGTGCAGGCAAGTTGGTGCAGTTTTATCTAGAAACCTCCAATGTGAATGTGGTGGAGGAGTTGGTGGGTTTGATCTCCACACAACGTGCCTATGAAATCAATTCCAAAGCCGTGACTGCATCGGATCAGATGTTGCAGCGCCTAAGCCAAATTTAAGGAGTGAGCATGCACACGCCCCTCGCTCTGTTTGCGTTGCTCACCCTGGCAGGTTGTGCATCCATGCTCGATCCCAAAGTGGACTTTCCCAACGAGGCGGGCGTGACAGAAATCAACGAACTGGGGCGCATGGGCAGCAAAGATTGGGCACAAGAAAAAGCCAGGCAACAAGCCTTGTTCCGCGACATGGCCAGCGCACGGGTTCAGCCCAAAACAGGGTCCATTTACAGCCAAAGCGGATTTCGCTCCATCTATGAGGACAACAAAGCCAAATATGTGGGCGATGTGGTGGTGATTGATGTGCTGGAGAGCACCAGCGCACTGCAAGCGAAATCCACCGCAGCCAGCCGTGACGATGCTGTGAGTATCAATGTGCCTGGTATTGGTGGTGTAAACGGTCTGAACGGATTGAACGGCAATGCATCTAGTTCCAAAGAGTTCTCTGGCGATGGTCGCACCAGCGCCACCAATGTGTTGTCCAGCACCATCACCACCCGTGTGATTGAGGTGTTGCCCAACGGTTATTTGCGTGTGGCAGGTGAAAAACAAATCGGCGTGAATCGGCAGGTGGAGACTATTCGCTTTTATGGCGTGGTGGATCCATTCCTGATTCGACCGGGCAGCCGCGTGGCATCTACCAACGTGGCTGATGCGCGGGTGGAGGTGATTGGCCAGGGCACCATCGACGAAGTGCAAATGATGGGCGTGCTGTCGCGTGTGTTTCTGAGTGTGTTGCCCTTTTAATGCAAGGTGGGTGAAGTGATGCGAGTGTCTGTGTGGAAAACCCTTTGGGTGTTGCTTGCGTTGTGTGCCACAGTGGCACCGACCGTACATGCTCAGCAACAAAAGGTGCGCATCAAAGACCTCACCTCGATTGCTGGGGCTCGCCCCAATCAGATTTTTGGTTATGGCTTGGTGGTTGGTTTGGATGGCACGGGCGATCGCACCACACAAACTCCATTCACCTCCCAGAGCACCGCCACCATGTTGGCCCGCCAAGGCATTGTGCTGCCTGAAGGCGTTCGGTTGGAAACCCGCAACGTCGCCTCGGTGATGGTCACTGCCATTTTGCCGCCCTTCATTGCGCCGGGGCAAACCATCGATGTGACTGTGTCCAGCATTGGCAATGCGCGCTCTATTCGCGGTGGAACCTTGTTGATCACCCCGCTCAAAGGCGTGGATGGGCAAGTGTATGCGCTTGCCCAAGGGCAGGTGGTGGTGGGTGGCGCTGGCGCACAGTCTGGTGGCACGCTCACCAAAATCAATCAATTGGGCAATGGCCGCATTCCCAATGGTGCGATTGTGGAAGAGTCGGTGGACGCAGGCGTGGGCGACAGCAACGAGATTCGCCTGGAGCTGTTGCGCAGTGATTTTGGTGATGCATACAGCGTGTCGGAGTCCATCAATGCGCGCTTTGGCGAATACACTGCACAACCATTGGATGCCCGTACCATTGTGATCAAATCCCCCGTGCGCGCCAATGAGCGTGTGGCATTCATTGCCTCCATCCAAAGCATGCCGATTGAACCGATTGGCCCAACCGCCAAAGTGGTGATCGACAGCAAGACGGGCGCCGTCGCCATGAATCAACAAGTCAAGCTCTCGCCCGTGGTGGTTGCCCATGGAAGCCTCACCGTGCAAATCACGCAAACACCACTGATCAGCCAGCCAGGGCCATTCTCCAACGGGCAAACCATTGTGGCCAACCGCACCGACATCAACATCTCCAGAACCGGTGGCGAGGCCATTCGCTTAGAGGGTGCAGACAACCTGAACGACTTGGTGTCGAATTTGAACAAGCTCAATGCCACCGTGGACGATCTCATCTCCATCTTGCAGGCCATTGAGCGCTCGGGCAGCATGCGCGCCGAGTTGGAGGTAATTTGATATGCAAGCCTATTGGGACACATCCGGTTTGTCGCAACTCAAAATGTTGAGCACGGGCACTGAGGCACAACAAGCCGAGGCTGCCAAAGCGGCCGCCCAGCAGTTTGAATCCATTCTGATTGCAGAAATGCTGAAAGCGGCACGCAACAACCCGTTTGCCGAAGACAATCCCATGAACTCCAGCGCCATGCAGAGCATGCAAGGCATGTTTGATCAGCAGGTGGCCCACTCCATGGCTGGGCGCGGCATGGGGTTGGCGCAATACATTGAACAATCCATTCTAAATAGCCTGCAGTGGTCCAACAATGCGGCGCCCAAGGTGGATGAATAACTGCAGTTCAGTGCTGGCTTGGACGTAAAGCACTGAAGTGAAAAACAGCGCAAAGATGGAGACTCCATGACCATGTTATCGGTTGGCCTGTCGGGGCTGCTCACCGCACGCGATGCGTTGTCGGTTAGCTCCAGCAATGTGGCCAATGCCAGCAACCCCACCTACAAGCGCCAGCTTTTGAAGCAAGCCGCTGGTATGAGCCAGTTTTCTCAAGGGGGGTATGTGGGGCAGGGTGTAAAAACCCTGGATGTGAGCAGGGTGACCAACCAGTACCTGTACAACCAAATTTTAAAGACCAGTTCGGAAGCATCATACTCGGGCGCTCTTAAAACGCAGTTGTCCCGCGTGGACAATATTTTTGCCGAGGGCAACAATGCCTTGGCGCAGGCCTTTGCAAATTTCAACAGCGCTGCACAAGACCTCAGTCTGCGCCCGGCAGACAATCCTGCGCGTCAACAGTTTTTGGCGGCCACTGGGTTCTTGGTGGAGCAGTTCAACTCGATTGGTGGGAGGTTTGAATCAATACGTGCAGATCAAAATGCACAAATTGAATTCAAGGTCAACGAGATCAATGATCTCACTGCGAGTCTTGGGCGCTTGAACAATGCCATCACCCGTGAATTTTTAAACACCGAAGGCAAGGGCGTGCCGCTGAACTTGTTGGACGAGCGGGACGAACTGGTGCTGCAGTTGGCAGAAAAAATCGACATCCAGGTGGTGGAAGGCTCACAGGGGGAAACCAACATCCTGATGCGCCAGGGGCAACCTCTGGTGTTGGGTGGGCAAAGTTTCAAGCTTTTGGCCACCACAGATGCCACCGATCCTCAAACCGTGATTATTGCTCGCGAGGCTGGCAATGGGTCTGGCGAGTTGATGCGCTTTGCCAATAAAAACCTGGGGCGGGGCGAATTGGCTGCCTTGCTGGAGTTTAGGGATACGGCGCTTAACCAATACCAAAATACTTTGGGCCTGATGGCCAAAAGTTTTGCTGACCAAGTCAACACCATTCAAACCGAAGGCTTTGAACTGGTGGACGACCCAGGACCACCCCCCACCCCCATTGCAGGTTCGCCCTTGTTGAGTTTTGCCAGTGTGCCCAGCGACCCGCTGGACAACGGGGTGAGCCGCGTGGTGGCCAGCGCATTCAATGCCGATCCCACGGTGCGTTTGGCCGTTGGCACCATTTCCACAAACACCCTGCCAGGCAATGAATATGAGGTTTTTGCTGTGGACGGTGGTGCGGGTGTGGAAGTGCGATACCGCCCAGTGGGCAGCAAAACGGCTGGTGTAGCGGCCACCGACCTGGGGGCCGGGCAATACGAAGTTCCTGGCGCGTTTGCCTTCTCTATCAACAACGGTAGCCTACTAGCCGGGGACAGCTTCAATGTGCGGCTCACCGCGCGGGGAGGGCTTAATTTGCGCATGGAGCCCTTGGGGATTGATCAAATTGCCAACAGGGCGGCTGGTGGTGCACCTGGAGACAACACGCAGGTGCTGAAACTCACACAGGTGCTGGACAAGCCCGCGCTTCTGCAACGGGGCAGCTTTGCAGGCATTTCGGTGCAGGACATGTTTTCGCGTTTGGTCTCGGTGGTGGGCAACGATGTGGTGGCTGCCAACAACAACGCCCTGGCCAGCAATGGCGTACTGGAGAGCCTGTCGGCAGAGCAGTCGTCGATCTCCGGCGTGAACCTAGATGAAGAGGCGGCCAAGCTAATTCAGTTTCAGCAGGCGTATGCGGCCAATTCCAAGGTGATCAGCCTTTCCAAAGACTTGTTTGATGAACTGCTTAATGCCATCCGCTAAAGCGGGGCATGGGCGGATGGAGCATATGTGATGCGCGTTTCTACCTTGCAATATTTCCAAGGCAACATTGGCAAACTAACCGACATGCAGGCCCGCTTAAGCACACTGCAAAACCAGGTGTCCTCGGGGGTTGGAGTGCAAAAGCCTTCGGATGATCCGTCTCGTCTTTTTCAGGGCATACAGGCCCAGCGCGGCATTAATCGTGCTGAGCAGCTCAACCGCAATATCAGTTTTGCGAGGGCGCAACTGGAGCAGGCCGAGGGCGCCATGGGCTCTGCCTCCAATATTCTTGTCGAGGTAAAAGCCCGGATGGTGGAGGCGGTCAATGGCACCTTGAGCGCCAGTGATCGCTCCTCGATCGCCGTGACATTGCAAAGCATGCGTGATGAATTGCTCCAACTTTTCAATCAAAAAGACGTGTCCGGTCGTTACTTGTTTTCGGGCACAGAGGAAGAAAAAGCAACCTTTGCTGTGGACCCTGCCGCTGGCGTGACTTACCCTGTGTACCAAGGCGAGGCCGTGGCGGCTGGCAACAGTGGTGGTTTGTCGGTTGAAATCGGCAGTGGCGTTTTTGTGCGTTTGGGGGTGGTTGGTTCAAATGCCCTGGTGCTGGAGCCTGCCGACCCGGTGGCAGGTACGCCAGAGGTGAACGCTTTCTCTTTGCTGGATGAAGCGGTGACTCTACTCAATAGCAACGCGCCTGTGGACAACGTGCGTGCATTGGCTGGCCAGCTGGATGAGGTGTTCTCTCGCGTACAAAACACGCGCGCAGCGGTGGGCATTCGTATGGCTGCATTGGATGCCAACGAGTCGATCAATGAAGCAGAACTTGCAGATTTTGAGAAGATCAAAGGAGATGCGCTCGACGTGGACGCAGCGCAGGCTATTTCCCAATTGGTGCAAGGGCAGAGCCAACTGCAGGCCTTTCAGCTCACGTACTCCAACATTGCCAAGCTATCGCTGTTCAACTTCATCGCGTAATCAAATTCTTGCGAATTCTTTGACCTGGGCCATGCGTTGCATGGCTTTGCGTTCTTGGCGCGCTGTACACACTTGGCAAGGGGTTTGAATGCCGTCAATTTTGCTGCTCACGCTGTTGCAAAAATGGCAAACAGTGAGTTGCCAGTCGTTTTGCAGGTAGTACGACATCACTGCGATCAGGTCGATCAAGCGGATTTTTTTCTTCGCTACACATTCCAAGTGTTTGTAAGTTTCCCATATGCTCAGGGTGGCGATGAGCATGAGGCGATGGTGTTGTGCCAGGGGGCTGTCTGCGGCGATCTGCTCGCGGTAACAACGCTCCAAGTTCACAACTTGTCTACACAACACGGTATAAATCATGGCCAGGTCGCGATTGTTGCGCATCGGATTTTGGCAATAGGTTCCGCCCGAGCCCTTGCGGTTTGGGTTCTTGAACTTATTGATGTACTGCTGGATTTCTTTGCTGTCGCGCATGTCCAGAAACACATGCACTGCTTGGCGAACTTCCACTTGACGCAAATCGTAAGCAAAGAGGCGATCGACAATCCACTGATCGGTAACCCGCTGGCAAAAAAAATGATTTGCGACATTGGCAAATTCACGCATGGTTGAATCCTTTCTTCTTGGCTTTACTCATTAGTCGAACAACAGACCCGCTGGCACCAACCCTGTTCTGCCCAGTGCAGACAGTTGTGCAAGATTGAATCGGGGTTTCAACACGGTGCTGCTTGATTGTGCAAGCTTGATGATGCCCGCTGTGTCCAATTCGCCAATCTGATTAACAAGCGCTTGGCTTATTACAAATCGATACGCGGTGTTGGTAGAAAACGCGCTCCATTGCTGTACTTCTGTGAGCACTGCTTTGATGAACGATCGGGCAGGGCTATCCGCAAGAGCCAGCAGTGCCGCATGGTGAGTAACCATGCCAGCCAAAGGGGTTCGTTGCCGCGCTATGCGCTCTTCCACGGCCTGGGTCAATTCGCTGGCTGACAAATCAATGCTGAACAAAGCCGTTGCCCTGGTTTCTAGTAGTTCATTGAGGCTTTGTTGGTCCATGCCACTGAGGGTCAATGCCTCTTCGGCGGCCAGGTTCAACACATCTCCCAACTCGTTGCCACGGCCTTGCCATTGCAAATGCCTGACCACCTGAACGTAGTTCCAGTTGAGTTCAATGATTCGTTTAGATTCTTTGCAATAAGTTGCGCTGGCTGACATCAGGCACATGTTCCTATTTGTATACGGCTGTCGCGCTTGAATATGGGCTGTAGATTAGGTCTTCTAGAGGATGTTGAAAATCAGCAGAGTTTCTAAAAGTAGGCGTGGCTTTGCTGGTAAAAGTCGCAGCTGGGTGTGAACGAGATACTGTGCTTTGTTGAGCCGAAATCACAGGAAAAAGTGCCAGGGTCGACGAAAAAAAATCAGAATCCCACTTTTTTAGCGTTTTTTGTTATCGGTGTGAAACATTTAGTCACGATGGGCGAAGAAGTTACATAAAAATATAGAAAATATTGTATTTGTGTAATGAAAAGTGTTGCTACAAAACAATTATGTATTGTGTGTAAATATGTAGTATTAAAAAAATCAAAAATAATTTACACGCTGTTAATATTTTTATTTGATTTTTTTACATCTGCTAATCAACAAGCCACTTTGCAAGGACTACAGTGTGTGCAATTCTTGTTTTGTTCAATCGATTGGTTTTAAATTGACTTGAATGTCATTGAATGTGTGATCTTTGTTATGACCGATCGGTAACTTTTTTTGATGACAGAATTGTTTCCGCAATTATTCAATTAAAAACGCTTGTGCTGATGGTGGGGCGGCGCACAGGCAAGTTACAACAGTGGCGATTGCAATGCTGAGGTGGATGGGTATGCCACCGAAGCTGCTTTTGGCCACCGTGTGTTGGCTGCATTCACCTAGCCCGACGCCCTGTTTGGCGTAACTTTATTGCCGCTTGTCTTTTTCCCGCACGACATGAAGGGGTATTCAGTCGATGGACTCTTTCTGGGAGATCGCATGAATTTGACCTTGGGCCTGAGTGCGGAGATCCAGTCTGCCAAGTATTTTGGCAAAGTGAACTACCGCATGTTCAACGACAAGGCGTACTTTGATCCCTTCAAAGAGCGTGACTTTGTGTCGCTGGTGCTCGGCGGCCATTCGTAATGATTGATTCTTAATTTAATAATAGTTATCATTACGTAATGATTGCACCGTTCTTGGTGCTTTGTCACTTTTCTCGATGGTTGATTATGCGAACAGCACATGCCGACACGGCGTTTGCCGTGGCTTTGCGCATTTGCGCAGCGGTTTTTGGCGGGTATGCCTTCACTTGGGGATTCACCGCTTTTGGCATTGCAGGCCTTGTTGCACTGGGGGTGGATTTTCACGAGGCCGAAACGGGTGTGTTGATGTTGTCATTCCTTGTGTTTCTGGTTGTTTTTCTTTGGGCGTTCGCCCAAGGCAGTGTGGCCCGTGTGTGCTTGGTGCTGGCTGGGGGTGGGGCGCTGATGACGCTCTGCGCATGGGCATTACAGCACACGATGTTGGTGTAGGGGAGTATTGGCGTGCTCAATAATTTTAGGTTGTCGATGACCTGGGTGCACACCTGGTTTGGATTGGTGTTGGGTTTCGTGCTCATGGTTTGCTTCTTTTTTGGTTCGCTGGCGGTGTTTGATCGGGAGATTGACCGCTGGGCCATTCCAGAGACCCGGTTTGAGCCCCAGCCCATGCCATCGTTTGACAACGTGTTGTTGCCCACCCTTCAGCAATTGCAAGCGGATGAGGTGGATTACGCCACCAACATGCCGCGTTTGCACGACCCCGCCAAGGGGCCAATGACGCCGCGCACCGAATTGCCAGTGGATGAGTATTGGGCCTACGTAACACACCGCGACCCTGTGTTGGCGGCTGGTGTGGGCTATGGCGTGCCTTTGGCCAAAAACCCAGAGGATCACAATCACATTCACAAGAATGTGACCATCGACCCACGCACTGGCGCAGTGTTGCCCGATGACAAGCTAAAGATTGGCAGCCACTGGTTTTACCCCATGCATTACAGCCTGCAACTCAAGTGGAAAAACCTTGGTATTTGGATTGTGGGTTTGGCGGCTTTGGTGATGTTGGCTGCATTGGTGACCGGGGTCATCATGCATCGCAAAGTGTTTCGCGAGTTTTTTACATTCCGCCCCTGGAAGCGGGCCCAGCGCGCCAGCTTGGATTTGCATAATCTCACCGGCGTGGTGGGCTTGCCGTTCCACTTCTTTTTTGCGTTCACGGGCCTGGTGATTTTTGCGAGTTTCTTTTACCTGCCTGTGAGCAGCACGTTGCTGGACCCCCTGCACAAACAACATGAGGCCGAGGAAGCACAGGCCACGGGCCTGCCTCACCAGCGGGCTGGCGTGCCGGGCGCCGTGGCCAGTGTGGATGCCATGGTGGAAGAAGCAAAACGCCGTTGGGCTGCACGCGACATGGCAGGAGAGGTCGGCTTTTTGGTGATGCACCACGTGGGCGACGCCAACAGCTATGTGAGCATTTACCGCGCAGGCAGTGACCGAGTTGCGCTGGTTGGCGAGGGCATCCACTTCAAAACCAGCACGGGGGAAGTGCTCAGCGAGGACCCACCTCGCAGCATGGTGTCAGAGACCAATGAGTTTTTGACGGGCCTGCACCTGCAACATTTTGAGCACTGGTTTTTGCGTTGGTTGTACGTGATCGGTGGGCTGCTGGGTGCTGTGTGCATCGCCACCGGGTTTGTGTTTTTTGTAGAGAAGCGCAAAACCCAGCATGCCAAAACTGGCAGCCCTGGTGCGCGTGTGGTGGATGCCATGGCTGTGACCACCGTCACTGGGATGGTGCTGGCGGCTGTGGGCATGTTGGTGATCAACCGAATTTTGCCTGCCGATTTGGCGGGCAAGGCTGACTTTGAAAAGTATGCTTTTTGGGCGGTGTGGAGTGTGGCATTGCTGCACGCCGCTTGGCGCAGCGCCCCCGTGATGCAGGCCCGTATCAACCCCGCCTGGCGTGAACAATGTTGGGCTTTGGCGGTGCTGTGCGTGTTGGCGGTTGTGTTGAACTGGGTGACCACGGGCGACCACCTGATTAAAACCATGCTCACCCAACCCTATTGGCCTGTGGCTGGTGTGGATTTGAGTTTGTTGGCATGTGCGGGCATCAGCGCGTGGGCCGCGTTAAAACTGGCCCGGCGTGCGCAGCGTGGGGCAATCAAGAGCGGGGTGGCGTATGCCTGAAGTGCTGTTGCTGTTGGCTGCTGCGGTGCTCAGTTGGCTGGGCATGGCTTGGTTGGCGCTGTCCATGGATGTGCATTGGGCACAGGTCAAGCAGATTGCGCTGGCCCAAAGCCGCCCACCCGCTGTGCGCTTGAAAACCTTGGGCTACACCAGTTTACTGGTGTCTCTCGTGATGTGCCTTTTGGCTGATCGACCCTCCATCGCCGTGTTGGTGTGGATCATGTTGATGGTGGGTTCGGCCACGGCGGTGGCCATGCAGTTGTCTAAATTCCCTGGGCTGCTCAAGATCCTCTGGCCTGTCAGGTTTGGCCAAACGCGCTAAATACGCCGTGCCAAGCCCACTCCCACCGCTGAGCCAACCGCAATCGCTTTGCACCACAGCCGCTGCACAGCGTTGAAAGATTGCTCCTCAACCCTGTTGGCCGCCTCCTCCCGATGGTGGCACTCGTCGGCTTGGTAACGTTGCAGTTGTGCCAGCAGAGTTGGGTGCGTGCCCAAGGTTTGCAGCTTGTCAATTTGCTCGGCGTAGTGTCGGTCCACAAAGGTTTCTACGGCTGCAATCGTGAGGTACACGTTGCGTGCGCCAAACAGGGCCGGCAAAGCCCCAGTTAAAAAACCCGCGAGACGCCACACGGGCAACAGTTTGCTGCGCCGTAGCACCGGCAGCACACCGTTGATGCCCTGCAGGTGCGTTTGCTCGGTTTGGAGGTGCTGTTGCGCAAAGGCGCGCAATTCGGGGTTGCGCGCCACAGCCAACACGCCTTTGTAAATCCACACAGCACCTGTTTCGCCCGCTTGGTCGGAACGCAAATCGGCCACCATGTTGGCGGGCACAGCATCGGCTGCCCACCAGTGCATGGCGTGTTGCATGCGGGGGCGAATCGTCAAAAAACCGAGGTAAAGCCATTCCATCCACCCAAGCACACCAGGCAGTTTGGCCAGACGACCCAACCAGCGCCAGCCCGGCAACGCTTGCCACAGTGTTGCAAATGCCAAGGCACCACTCTGCAATTCACCCTGTGGGCTCTGAATGTGGAAACGTCGCATCAGCGTGTCGCGCTGGCAATTTGCGGGCAGTTCGGTTTGCTCGGCAGACACATCTTTCCAAGCAATCGCCTGGTCTGTTTTTAGGCCTTGGTAGAGCGCGATTTCGCGCCGGCACAAGGGGCACGAGCCGTCATAAAACACGGTGAGGCATTCTTCATTACTGCTGGGCTTGGACATGCTGTGCAATCTGAGGTGTCGCAATACAACCCGCTGAGTATAAAAGCAGCAGACCTGAAATTCCACCAGCCCTTGGGGCTTGCCCAATGGAATTGACAGCGGGGGCCTTGTTTGTATACGCTGGGTAACATTGCACGCCCAAAGAGCTTGCGCCAGACAAGCCCCACCGGAGACCCCATGAAATTCCTCGCTCGCAGCACCCGCGCCCTGACGCAGGCCGGCCTCGCTTTGCTCTGCACAGTGTTTGCACCCATGGTTTGGTCCCAAGACCTGCCCAAATTGCCACCCGGCATGGTGAGCAGCCTCTCGGATCAATTGATGAAAGAGATGAAGCCGCTGGACAAGCCGCTGCATGTGAAGGTTTGCATTTTCGACATCATGGGCCGCGCAGGCCCTGTGTACGGCATTGCGCAAGACATTGCCGTGGAAGCGCGCAAGTGGAATTTGTTTGTGGAGTTGCTGCCTTTTACCAACGAGGGTGTTGCAGCCGAGTCGTTTCGCACCGGGCAGTGCGAAGGTGTGGCCATTACCACCTTGAGGGCGCGCATGTTCAATCCTTTCATGGGCAGCTTGGATGCTGTGGGGGCCTTGCCTTCCTATGAGCACGTTAAAACAGCCTTGCAAGTGTTGATGGGCAGCGACAAAACCTATCCCTTGTCGATCAGTGGCAAATACCAGGTGGTGGGCCTGGCGCCATTGGGCGCTGCCTATGTGATGGTGAACGACCGCAGCATCAATTCCATTGAAAAAGCGGCAGGCAAAAAAGTGGCTGTGATGGATTGGGACAAAAGCCAGGCCAAGATGATTCAGCAATTGGGTGCGCAGCCCGTGCCCAGTGACATCACCAACTTTGCGCAAAAGTTCAACAATGGTGTGGTCGATATTATTGCGGCGCCTGCCCTGGCCTTTGCACCCTTGGAGTTGTACCGCGGCTTGGGTACGAAGGGTGGTGTTTACAAAATGCCGCTCATCAATGTGACTGGCTCTGCCGTGATTAACCGCGAGCGCATACAAAAAGAGGTGCCAGACTTGGATGATCGGCTCATGAAGATGCGCAAATTTGGCTTGCAGTACGTAGACCAGGCGATTGCCGCCATCCGACAGATTGAAAAGCAAGTGCCCCAAAAATACTGGATGGACGTGAGTGAGCCAGACCAAGAGAAGTACAACGTCATGATGCAGCAGGCTAGGCTGCAGCTTACAGCGGAAGGTGTGTACGACCCGCGCATGATGGGCATTCTTAAACGGGTGCGATGCCACCACAATCCCAAAGCGGGCGAATGTTCCACCCGTGAGGAATAGGAGCTAGGGAATACCCCTGTTTTGACCGAATGTGAACAGAAATCTCGAGCTGTTTTTTGCGGGTCGGGCCCATCTAAATTATTGTTGAGTTGTTTTTCAACATTTGAATTTGAGGGCGCACACATGGATTTTTCCTTGACCCCAGAACTGCGTGCTTTGAAATCTGAAGTGCGTGGATTCATCGCCGAGCAAATTATTCCGTTTGAACAGGATGCACGCCAGAGCGCCCATGGCCCCAGTGAAGAACTTCGCATGGAGCTAATCGATTTGGCTCGCAAAGCAGGGTTGTTGACGCCACACGCTTCACGTGAACTGGGCGGACGGGGTTGGTCACATGTCGAAAAGGCAATCGCCTTTGAAGAGGCTGGTTATTCTCACCTTGGCCCCACCGCGATGAATATCCACGCGCCCGATGAGGGCAATATTCATCTCATGGAGGCGGTGGCTACGGAGGCGCAAAAAGAGCGTTGGCTCAGGCCTTTGGTGCAGGGCAAGTATCGGTCTTGTTTTGCAATGACCGAACCCGCACCCGGTGCTGGTGCTGATCCCTCCATGCTGCAAACCACCGCATGTCGCGACGGAGACGATTACATCATCAATGGCACCAAGTGGTTTATCACCGGCGCCGAGGGCGCTGGCTTTGCCATTATCATGGCCAAAATGGACGATGGTAGTGCGACCATGTTTTTAAGCGACATGGATGCCAATGGCATCGAGCTTGTGCGAACCATGGATGCAATGGATGCTTGTTTCACCGGTGGGCACGGCGTGTTGAAGTTTAACAATTTGCGAGTGCCTGCCAACCATGTGCTGGGTGAGCCTGGGAAAGGCTTTCGATACGCCCAGGTGCGTTTGGCTCCAGCAAGGCTCACGCATTGCATGCGCTGGCTGGGGCAGGCGCGCCGTGCACACGATATAGCGCTGGACTATGCCCGCAGACGTGAGGCGTTCGGCCAGGTGCTGGGCAGTCATGAGGGCGTGAGCTTCATGCTCGCAGACAATGAAATGGATTTGCAGACCGCCAGGCTCCATATTTGGCACACCGCATGGTTATTGGACCAAGGGGAGCGCTGTAATTTTGAGAGCAGCCGTGCCAAAGTGGTGTGCTCTGAGGCCGAATGGCGCGTGGTCGACCGCAGTGTGCAAATACTGGGTGGCCAGGGAGTGACAGGGGAGACAGTGGTTGCTCGTATATTTACCGACATGCGTGCATTCCGAATTTACGACGGCCCCAGCGAAGTACACCGCTTCAGCATGGGTAAAAAGATGATCGCCGGCAAACACTGATACAGGACCTCTTATCCATGCAAACAATATCCAACCGGTTCAGCGTCGAAGGCAAGGTGATACTGGTCACTGGTGCCTCCAGCGGATTGGGTGAACATTTTGCGCAAATGCTCGCCGCCCATGGGGCCACGGTTGCCTTGGCAGCGCGCAGTGCAGACAAACTGGCCAACCAGGTGCAAGCCATTCGAGCCGCTGGTGGGCAGGCCTGCGCGGTGTCCTTGGACGTGAGCCAATCGGATTCTGTGCACGCGGCGTTTGAGGCTTTGCAGTCGCTCACGGGTATACCCGATGTGGTGATCAACAACGCCGGGCAGAGCATCGTCAAACCTGCATTACAACAAAGCGAGGAAGATTACGACCAGATTTTAAACACCAACTTGAAAGGTGTTTGGTTGGTGGCCACTGAGGCCGCCCGCCGCATGGTTGCAGCGGGCAAAGCAGGCAGCATTGTCAACATTGCGTCTATTTTGGGTGAGCGCGTGGGTGGCGGTATCGCACCCTATGCCATATCCAAAGCTGGGGTGGTGCAAGCCACCAAGGCCTTGGCGCTGGAGTTGGCCCGCAACAATATTCGTGTCAATGCGCTCATGCCTGGTTATGTGTCCACCAACATCAACAAGGAATTTTTGCAGAGTGAGTTGGGTGAAAAGCTGCGCATGCGCATACCCAGTCGTCAGTTTTGCACGCTGCAGGACCTGGAAGGACCTTTGCTCTTGTTGGCCAGCGAGGCCAGTGCAGGCATGACAGGATCTTGTATTCCAGTGGACCGTGGTCACCTGGTGAGCGGTTTGTAAAATCATGGACCGTGAGAAACAGGAAAATCTTTCACGCCACCTTGCGATGTATTGGGGTGCGCAGCGCGTGGACATCGCTGAAGTGATGTTGTTGTCTGGGGGCGCAATTCAAGAAAATTGGTCCCTGGAATTGCACATCCATGGTGGGCCCATGGCTGGGCAGCATGCGTGTGTGTTGCGCTGTGATTCGCCCACGGCTGGCGTGGCCATTAGTCATGGTCGAGCGCAAGAATATGCCTTGCTCAAAACAGTGTTCGATGCCGGTGTCACAGTGCCCGAACCATTGTTGCTGTGCACCGATGTAAAGGTGTTGGGGCGACCGTTTTTTTTGATGCGTAAAATCGCTGGCACTGCGGCTGGCCACGTGCTGGTGAAAGACATGCGTTATGCACCAGACCGGGTAGAACTGGCTCATCGACTGGGGCGCGAAATGGCCACGATTCACAGCATCAAGCCCCCTGCGCCCGCACTTGAGTTTTTGCCCTTACAACAGGGCAATCCGGCCTTGCTTCGCGTGCGAAAGCACCGTCAATACCTGGATAGCATTGCACAGCCCCACCCAGTATTGGAATGGGGCTTGCGTTGGCTCGAGCGTCATGCACCCGAAAAATATCAGATTGCGCTTTGCCATGGTGATTTTAGAACTGGCAACTACATGGTAGATGAACAAGGTCTCACTGGGATTTTGGACTGGGAATTCGCCAGTTGGAGCGAGCCTCTTGAGGACATTGCTTGGTTTTGTGCGCAATGCTGGCGTTTTGGACAAAATCATCTGGAGGCGGGGGGTGTTGGTATGCGTGAGCACTTTTATGCGGGGTATGAACAGGTGAGTTCTATGCCGATTGTGCGTGACCAGGTGAGGTACTGGGAGGTGATGGCTCACGTGACTTGGGCTGTGATTGCACTTCAACAAGCCCAGCGCCATTGCAGCGGGCAGGAGCGTTCCTTGTTGTTGGCACTCACGGGTCATATTGTGCCGGAGTTGGAATGGCAAATCCTCAACATGACGGAGCATGACTGATGCTTGAAGAACCTACTGCAGAAGACCTGTTGGGCTGTGCTCGCGATGTGTTGAAAAGCAAAATCCTGCCCACTGTACATGGTGATTTAAAGCGGGAGTTGCTGATGGTGATCAATGCCATCGGGATTGCTCAGCGAGAACTCCACCATGGTGCGATGGCGTTCGATGCGCTGTCTACACAAAGGAAGGAACTGTTGGGCTACGAAAGTCTTGCGGATCTGGCACTTGATATTCGATGCGGAGCTGCAGATTTGGGGCATTACAAACGGGAATATATTCTGCAACATCTTCGAGGGTTGACACACCAGCGGCTGCAGGTGAGCAATCCAAAGAGAATGGGTAAGAACTGATTTTTATGCAACAGATATTCCTAGTCACATTGCCGTTTTTTGCCTTGATTTTATGTGGCTATCTGGCCACACGTGGCAAGTTACTTCCGTTGGATGCCATTCCTGGGCTCAATGCATTTGTACTCTATTTTGCATTGCCTGCAATGCTGTTCCGTTTTGCGTCTGGTATGGCAATTACGGAATTATTTAATCCCCATACCATTCTGGTTTATTCGCTTTGCGCCATGGTTATGGTTTGCTTGGCTGTGTTTACATCGCTGCGGATGGGGCACGACTGGAACAACGCAGCATTTGGTGCATTGGTCACGGCGTTCCCAAATTCGGGATTCATGGGAATGCCCATTTTGGTGTCGTTGATGGGGGCTGACGGGGTAGGTGCGGCGGTGGTGTCCATTTCGATTGACATGATCATCACATCTTCAGTGTGTATCGCACTCTCTCGTTTGGGGAAGGGGGATGGCGGAAGTGCACTTTTGGCTGCACGCAAAGCCATGCAAGGTGTTTTGGTGAATCCCTTGCCTTGGGCTGTGATGTTGGGCGCGGTGTGCTCAGCCACCCAGTTCCAGCTTTACCAGCCATTGGATCAAATTGTGGCCATGTTTGCACAATCGTGTTCGCCAATCGCCCTGTTTACGATTGGAGCCATGCTTGCCCGCCCACCCTTGGATGGTGGTTTGTCCAAGCCCAACACCTTGAGGCGTTATGGCGATGTACCGGTGATTGTGGTTTACAAATTGTTATTTCACCCCGTGTTGGTCTTTGCCGTCGGGTGGGTTTACATCCGCATGGGGTTTGCCCTTAACTCACAGTCTCTGATCGTGCTCGTTTTGGTGGCTGCATTGCCTAGCGCAAGCAGTATTACCGTGCTGGCCGAGCGGTTCGGGGCAGATTCGCGCCGCATTGCACAGATCGTGTTGGTCTCGACAGCTGTCGCTTTTGTTACCTTTTCTGCGGCTGTTCGCTGGTTGTTGCCTCAATAAAAAAAACCGGAATGCTGGAGGGCAATTCCGGTCAATCGTGCCCCACGCCCAAGGGGAAAGGGCGTGGTTAAACAATCACAATTTATTTGGCTAGCCTGCGCCCCTGTGACACTGCGTAGCTACCGGCGCGTGCAGCCAGCAGGGGATCATCCGATCCCTCCATCCCTGTTGGCAGCACCAGTGGGTTGAAGTTGATGTTGTCACAGCTGGATTTTGGGGTGACTGCATTCACCTTGAGTTGACCCACCACCACTTTTTTGCGGCTGTCTGGCCAGGCCACGGTGGCGTTGTTGGTGGGGTCCCCTGGCTCGGCCAGTTGCAGCACCATGTTAAATACAACCGGGATCTGAGAGACTCGGCCTTTTAGCTCGTCTTCCAGGAACACCTTCGGGTAGGAGGCCAGTTTCTCGCTGTCAACGAATTCCTGGCCTGTGACAGGCTCGAACATCCAACGCACAGCTTGCGTTTGACCCTTGCTGTTGGTGAACATGAATGCATTAACGCCCCAGTAATTCACAGCAGCATAGCTGGCGGGTACGCCGGTTTTTGCGATCCAGTCCATTTGAGGTTTGTAGTCTGGATATTTTGCTGCTGCGGCAGCGATTTTGTCGGGATTGGGTTTGCCGGTGGCCGGGTCAGGGCGGCGCGCCTCTGCAAAGGCAAGGAAGCCTTCGGGTGTGGCGGCTGTAAAGAAGGGCGCGGAAATGTTGGCCATCAACCACTGTTCACCATTGGGAAGATCAAACTGTGCTGACAAACCTCGCACACCCTTCGCGTTTTCAGGGGCGTTTGGATTGCCACCGCCTACAGAGAATCGAAGGGTGACCGGCACGGGTTTGCCGTTGAACACGACAGCCTTGGACAATGCTGCACCGGCTCGGTTGCCGGTAAACGTGCCCTCCGCGCACACACCGCGTGCGCCAGAGCGGCGAAAGCCTGCGTGGGTGCCAAAAACGCCTTCTAGGGCATCCACCAGGCTCACCGGGTCGGCGGTCGGGGTGGTGTTTTGTGCTGTGGCCACGTTGCTCACGGCCAGGCCAGCCAACGCAGCGGCCAAAGTGATTCCCAATGCTGTCTTCATCTTGTACATCCTCTTGCGAAATGGTGCTTTTTGCACATGGGCCTGTTCCACACTGGACAGGCTCAGCCTTAGATCGCTGTGGTGTGCAAAAAGTTACAAGAGAGTTGATGAAGTTTTTCAGGCCTTGGCTGGCAGCATGTGACGAATCACCTGCTCAGCCACTGGGCGGTTCATGTAGCGGGGGACGGCATAGGTAAAGCGAGCTTCGCCGATGGCTGATTTGGCGATGTCAGGGATGTCGGCTGCTTTGAGGTCTTTCAATTGGCTGGGGATGCCAAACTTCGCGTTCATGTCCCGAATGCGCTGCACAAAAGCTTGCGCCACATGCACATCGTCTGCCCCTGCTTGCCCAATGCCGCAGTGCCGGGCCAATGTGGCCAGCCGGTCGGCGCAGTTGGGCAGGGAGTAATCCAGCACATGGGGCATCACGATGGCGTTGGCCAAGCCATGGGGGGTGTGGTACAAGGCACCAAACTTGTGAGCAATGGCATGCACATAGCCCACGCCAGCCTGTGTGAATGCAATGCCAGCCAGGTGCGATGCGCGAGCCATCTTCTGGCGTGCCTCCAGGTTACTGCCGTCAGCCACCGCTGTTTCAAGGTGCTGCATGATGAGCTTGGTGGCCTCAATGGCCTTCTCGTCGGTTTTCTTCATGGCGTTGCGGGACACAAAAGCCTCCACGGCATGCGTGAGTGCGTCCATCCCGGTGGCAGCTGTGATGTGCGCAGGCAAACCCACCATGAGCGCGGGGTCCAGAGCGGCTGCCGTGGGCATGAGTTTCAAATCCATGGCGGCCAGCTTGCGCTTGTTGGCAGTATCAGTCACCACGGCAGCAATGGTGCATTCAGAGCCGGTGCCTGCGGTGGTGGGCACAGCATACAAGGGCAACATGCCACGCCACACGCGGAATAGGCCAGTCATTTTCACAATCGGTTTTTCGTTTTTAGCTCGCGCACCCATCATTTTGGCGGCGTCAATCGGGCTGCCGCCACCCACGGCCAGGATGGCCTGAGCATTGTTCAATTTCAGGATTTGGTAACCCGCTTCAATTTGTTGCACCGTGGGGTTGGGTTCTACACCGTCGTACACGGCGTATTGCAGTTTGAGTTTGTCCAGTTCTGCCAGGATGTTGTTGAGCACGCCGAGCTTCATGAGCACGGCATCGGTCACAATCAAAATGCTGCCGTGGCCTTGTTGTGCCATGTACCGCACCAATTCCAGGGAAGACTGGTTGCCCTCAAACACCTTGGGCCACTTGAACGGCATGATGGCCGTGACTGCCTTGAAAATCATCATATAGATGCGCAAAAACAGCACCTCGAGGGCGTGCAACATGGGGGTGTCTCCTGTGGTTGTGGTTGCCCGGCGAAGCCGGCTTATTGATGAAGATGTTACTGTGATTCTACAAACCTGTGGATGTTTGTAGCAGAGGATTTCTTCCAGAGTCTCAACAAGATGCAAGCGACGGGAAAATTTCACGGCCCCCTTGCGGCATGCTATTCAAAATTTGTACATTACTGACCAACAACAACGAGAAGTACCATGATGTTCAAAAGCAGTCCCCTGCCATGTGCGCTAACCAGCGCCGGTTTTCTGTTTGTTCTGCCTGTTTTTTCCCTTCACGCGCAAGAGGCGGTCACATCGCTAGACGAGACTGTGGTTTCGGCCACGCGCGAGGCCCGCGATCCGTTTGACGTGCCTGCTTCGGTCGACAAAATCAATGCGGACACCCTGGAAAATGCTGGCAGTTTTAAGGTCAACCTGTCTGAAACCCTGACGCGTGTGCCAGGTTTGGTGATCAACAATCGCAACAACTTTGCCCAGGACCTTCAAATCTCAATTCGTGGGTTTGGTGCCAGAGCTACTTCGGGCGTCCGCGGTGTGCGTTTGTTTTCTGACAACATTCCAGCCACCATGCCCGATGGGTCTGGGCAGATCTCGCATTTCAGCCTGAGCTCAGCCAAGTCTATCGAGGTGTTGCGCGGGCCGTTTTCATCCCTGTATGGCAATTCCTCGGGCGGTGTGATCCTCATTGAGACGGAAGACCCTGCGCGCGGCGTGGCGGCGGAATTTGACCAGAGTTTTGGAAGCGACAATACGCGAAGAAGCGGTATCAAGCTGTCCAAGGGCAACGATGAGGTGGGCATTCTGTTGGATGCTTCGACTTTTCGAACCGATGGCTATCGGGACCACAGCCGGGCCCGGCGAGACAACTTCAACAGCAAGATGGTGTGGAACCTCAGTGAAGACACGCGATTAAGTTGGGTGGTCAATTACGTGGACATTCCGCTTGCGCAAGATCCAGTGGGTCTTACAGGTAACCAGCTTGCACAAAACCGCAGGCAGGCGGGCAACAACGCCGTGGCCAACAACACCAACAAAACCGTGGAGCAAAGCCAGACGGGCATTACGCTGGAACACAGGTTTTCCCCGGCCACGAGCTTGACTTTCAGCCCTTACTACGGTGACCGCAAAATACGCCAAGTGTTGGCCAGTACGGCTGTGATCGACCTGAAAAACGAATACAGCGGGGCGGATTTGCGTGTGGCCCATCAACTGGCGTTGGCGGGCAAACCCTTATTTGCCCAGGTGGGCCTTACTGTGGGCGAGCTTGAACAGGCCAGGCTTGGTTTTTTTGGGCCCAGTACAACGCCCAACCGCGACGAGGCCAACACAGCCAGCCAGTTTGATCAGTACCTGCAAGGCGAGTGGTTTTTTGCAGAGCGGTGGAGCGTGTTGGCGGGTCTGCGCAACTCGTCCATCGAGATTGAATCGCGCGACCAGTTTTTGTCCAATGGCGATGGCAGCGGCAGCAAAAAATACGAGGAAATTACTTCCAACATCGGGTTGACTTACCGTGTAAGCCCCACGGTCAACACGTACATTGCGTACGGTGAAGGCTTTGAAACGCCCACCTTGCTCGAAACGGCCTACCTCTCGGTTGCACCCCCCAGCCCCAATTTCAATGCCCAATTGGAGGCCGCAAAAAGTGAGCAATTGGAGCTTGGTGTGAAAGCGAAGTTGGGCGAACGGACCAAGGTGAATGCAGCCATTTACACCGTGGAAACAGACAATGAAATTGTGGTGTTGGCCAACGCGGGCGGTGCAACCTCATTCCAGAATGCCGGGGGAACCAGCCGGGAAGGTGCCGAGCTGGCCGTTCAGCACGGATTTAATGCCGCATGGCAGGCCAGTGCAGCGGTCAACTACATTCGCGCCACTTACGACACCTCGGTGAACAGCATTGTGGCGGGCAACAGTTTGCCCAGTATTCCCCAAAAGACACTGTTTGCCGAATTGCTTTACAAGCCCAATGCATTGTATGAATCTGCGGTGGAGTTGCGGTACGTGGACCGTCTTTTTGCCAACGATGCCAATGATGCATTTGCACCCAGTTACAGCGTGATCAATCTGCGCGCCAGCAAAACCTGGCCACTTCAGGGTGGGTGGAATGTGCGCACATACGCCCGAGTGGACAACCTGTTTGACAAGCAATATGTGGGGTCGGTGATTGTGAACCAAGCGGGGGGGCAGTTTTTTGAGCCTGCCAGCGAGCGCCAATTGTTGGCCGGGGTCACCCTGGGCATGGCCTGGAAGTGAGGGAAGAGGCGAATATGTGACTTTGCGGTAACTTTAGAGGGCCTTCACCAGCGGGTAAGCAATTTGCCCTGCTAGAATTTGTCGCATATCTACACCAACCACAACAACGGATACATCGCCATGGCTTCCAATGCTTTGAGTCTTCGCCGAATCGGCCACATGTCCACCAATGGCTGGGATCGCCTGTTCAAGGCGCAGTCCATGGTGCGGGCTGGTTTGCAACCCTACGAGATTATTCACCAGGCGGGCATCCACAGCGTACGCCATTACCTGCCTTTGCAAGAAGACAGCATCACTGTGGGCGATGAGACCTTGCCCGTGAGCAAAAAGCGCCATGCCATCCCCTTGGTGCTGGTTGCCCCTTTGGCGGTGAACATGTTTGTGTACGACCTCTTGCCCGAGCGCAGTTTTGTGCGTTATTTGATGGCGCAAGGCTACGATGTTTACTTGGTCGATTGGGGCAAGCCCACACGCAAGCAAGCAGGCCTCACGCTGGAGCACTACATCAAAGACTTTTTACCTGACTGCCTGCAGGCTGTGCGTGAGCACAGTGGTAGCAAAAAACTCAACTTGCAAGGCTGGAGCATGGGTGGTGGCATGTGCCTGGCTTACACCGCACTCACACAAGATCCAAATGTGAACAAAATCGTGACCTACGGCACGCCCATTGACGGCCATGCCAATGGCGCTGTAGGCAAGCAATACAAGCGTTTGGCACACATGTTGAAGGCTGCGCGAATCAACTTCCGCAAAGTGCCAGCCAAACTGCTGTATACCCCAGGTTGGATCAACGTGATTGGCTTCAAATTGTTGGACCCTGTGGGCAGCCTAAAAGGCTACTGGAACCTCTTGACCCAACTGGATGACCGCGAGTACGTTGCTCAACATGCCAACCAAGCCGCATTCATCGACAGTCTGGAAGCGTACCCGGGTGGTGCAATTCGGGACTGGTTTTGCAGCATTTGGCTGGAGAACGAGACCGCGCACGGCCACTTCAAAGTGGGCAAAACCGTGGTGAATTTCAAAAATATTGCCTGCCCAGTGCTGGCCATTGCTGGCAAATCTGACAACTTGGCCAATGTGGCCTGCTGCAAGCCCATCACCAAGCTGGTGGGATCCGAGAAGTCGGAGTTTTTTATTGGCCCGGGTGGTCACATCGGCATCATGAGTGGTAAAGAGTCCCCGGCCACCATTTGGGCCAAAACAGCCCAATGGCTGGCCGCGTAAAAGTCTGCTTGAAATACGCACTGGCCCTGCTGTTGGCCAGTGCACAACACTTTGCGCATGCACAAACCGATGCCATTTGGCTGATGGGCGAGGTGCACGACAATCCTCAGGCACACCAAGCGCGTTATGCGCGTATTCATGCACGCGTGAAGGAGGGCTGGCGCCCAGCCCTGGTCATGGAGCAGTTTGACCGTGAGCACCAAGCGTTGCTTGATGAGGCTTTAAAGCAATGCCAAAACGCGGATTGCTTGGTGAGCAAAGCGGGAATGGAGTCATGGCGCTGGGAGTATTACAAACCACTGCTACAACTGGCGTTGGACCATGATCTGCCTGTGCTTGCTGGCAACGTATCCCGCAGCGACGCAAATCGGTCGATCAAACAGGGGTATGAAGCCGTGTTTGAACCCGCACTCATTGCTCGGTACAAGCTGCATGAGCCTTTGCCTGATTCGCTTTTGCAAATTCACACAAACAATATTGTGCACGGCCATTGCAATATATTGCCCCTCAACGTGGCTCGCGCCATGGTGAGTGCGCAGGTGGCTAGAGATGTCTGGATGGCGCATGTTGTGCAAACACAGGCCTCCAAGGGGCCTGTGGTACTAATCGCGGGCAATGGGCATGTGGACAAAACCGCTGGGGTGCCACAGTGGTTACCGATTGATCTTAAAAACCGTTTAACAGTTCATGGATTTTTGGAGCAACCCTCCGAGGGAGTTGAGCGTTATGATGAGACAGTGCTGGTAGAACCCGCTGATCGGGAGGACCCTTGTGTGGTTTTCAAGCAGTCGATTGAGCGCATGAAAAACAAATGAAATTCCCGCAACGAATTCGTGAGTCACAGGGGAGGCAAAACTTCTGCAAGCATTGACGGTTGAAGATCCTCGGGAACGTGCGTTTTCGATTGCCAAAGCCGTCGATATGTTGTGAGTGACGTGGCCCCGCGCTAACGTTACACTGGTGCGACGCCCTCAATGACTCCCCAGTCTTATAAAAAAATGAACAATCAAGACCCACTCGCCCTCGAGAATCAGCTGTGTTTCTCCCTGTATTCGACCTCGCTGGCCATCACGCAGTTGTACAAACCGTTGCTGGCTCCTTTGGGGCTGACCTACCCCCAATATCTTGTGATGTTGATTTTGTGGCGGGAGGATGGCTTGAGTCTGATTGGGATTGCCCGCCAGCTGGGTCAACAGCCAGGTGCGCTTACGCCGGTGATCAAAAGGATGGCCGAGCAGGGCTTGCTCACGCGCAATCGCAGTGTTGAGGATGAACGACAGTTGCAAATTTATCTCACCGATGCAGGCAAGCGCATGCATGACCAAGCCTTGCACATTCACCGCTGTATTTTCGAGCAATGCGGCATGAGCGGTGAAGCGTTGATTAGGCTGAAGACAGAATTGGATGAGTTGCGCCACCGAGTGCAGGGTGCGTGACTGATTTGCACGCAATTACTTATTGCGATAACATTGTTTCAGCAATCAACACCCCAAAAGGAGCAAACCCATGAATGTTGTCTATTCCACCCAAGCCACATCCACAGGCGGTCGCGAAGGTCGTTCCGCCACCGCAGATGGACGTCTGAGTGTTCAACTGAGCACACCGAAGGAATTGGGAGGCGCGGGTGGGCCGGGCACCAACCCAGAACAATTGTTTGCTGCTGGTTATTCAGCTTGCTTTATTGGCGCGATCAAATTTGTTGCGGGACAGGACAAGATCAACTTGCCATCTGAGCCTGAAATTACTGCCCAAGTTGGTATTGGCGCCAATCCCAAGGGGGTTGGTTTTGCAATCACCGTAGACCTGAGCATCAAACTGGAAGGCTTGGAGCGTGCCGCTGCGCAGGCACTGGTCGAAAAAGCACATCAGGTTTGCCCCTATTCAAACGCAACACGTGGCAACGTGGATGTGCAACTGACCGTGCTGTAAGGCACGGGGCATCGTCCTCATCTGTGTTAGGCGGCAGGGCATAATTGCCCTTGCCGCCTTTTTGTTTTTTGTGCATGTCATACCTCATCCTATTTTTTTCAGCCTTTCTGGCTGCCACCATTCTGCCGTTTTATTCTGAGGTGGTGCTGTTTGCCATGATCCGCGCGGGCGAGCCAGCACATTGGCTGCTTATCACCGCAACCCTGGGCAATACCTTGGGTGCGTTGGTGAATTGGATGCTGGGTATGTACCTGCTCCACTTTCAGCACAAAAAATGGTTTTACTTCACCCCCCAGCAAATTGAACGCATGCAAGTGTGGTTTCAGCGTTATGGGGTATGGAGCCTACTGCTGGCCTGGGCCCCTGTGGTGGGCGATCCGCTCACCCTGGTGGCCGGAATAATGCGGGTGCGGCTTTGGCAGTTTTTGGTGTTGGTGGCGATCGGCAAGTTAGCGCGCTACGTGGCAGTGATTTATTTTTCTGAAATGACTTTGAACTGGTTTTGAATATGAACAACGATTTGCCCAATTTGAATTTGAATTGCTACAAGGCGCCAGACCCTGCTTTGCTGGGGGATCGCCTGACGCATCCACCTCGAATCCTCATTCTTTACGGGTCGTTGCGTGAACGCTCGTTCAGCCGATTGTTGGCTGAGGAGGCAGGTCGCCTGCTGACCTTCATGGGCGCTGAGGTGAAGTTTTTTAACCCAGCGGGTTTGCCTTTGGTCGATGACGCCAATGAGCAGCATCCAAAAGTGCTGGAGTTGCGTGAACTCGCAGACTGGTCTGAAGGGCAGGTGTGGAGCTCTCCGGAGCGGCACGGCGCCATGACAGGTGTGATGAAGACCCAAATCGACTGGCTTCCTCTCAGTGGCGGTGCAAAGCGCCCCACACAGGGAAAAACCCTTGCGGTGATGCAGGTGTGTGGGGGTTCGCAATCGTTCAATGCGGTGAATCAATTGCGCGTGTTGGGTCGATGGATGCGCATGATAACAATCCCAAACCAGTCCTCGGTGGCCAAGGCCTTTCTTGAGTTTGATGAGAACAACCGGATGAAGCCGTCGGCCTATTACAATCGCGTGGTGGACGTGATGGAAGAACTCATGCGTTTTACCCACATGACGCGAGGCATTGCGCAGCACCTCGTGGATCGATACTCCGAGCGCGTGGAGTCGGAAGAGGCGTTATCACAGCGGGTGAATCAGCGCAGTTTGTAAACCTCAATTATTTCGGAAACCATGTTGGCAACATTTTTAGCGCGGTTCCTGTTGGGTGTGATGGCTTGTGTGCACTCGCTGGGTTGGCCGGTTTCAGCCCAAGCAGAGACAGTCACTGTGGCCACAGCAGCCACAATGCGCTATGCCTTTGAAGAAATCCTCCAAGCCTTTGAAAAGCAAACCGGGCACTCGGTGAAAGCGGTGTACGGCTCTTCTGGCAACTTTGTAAGTCAAATTCGCCAAGGTGCGCCATTTGATCTGTTTGTTGCTGCAGACATGGAGTACCCCGAAATGTTGCGGACCCAGGGCCTGGCCCAGGGGCGCGTGCAGGAGTATGCACGTGGGCGGCTGGTGCTCATGGTGCCGGCCGATTCGCCGTTGAAACCCGATGGCACACTGATCGACCTGAAAGATGCCCTGCGGGATGGCCGTCTTAAAAAATTGGCGATTGCCAACCCCAGGCTGGCCCCCTACGGTGCGCGCGCTCAAGAGGCCCTTGAGCACGCAGGTTTATGGGCTGCGATTGCGCCAAAGTTGGTGTTGGGGGAAAACATCTCCCAGGCCGCGCAGTTTGCCAGCACGGGGGCTGCGCAGGGTGGTTTGGTGGCCCTTTCCTTGGCTCTGGCACCGCAGTTGCGCACCAGTACACGACACGGATTGGTGCCAGAGGCCTGGCACCAACCTCTGGCACAGGGCGTGGTGATGCTCAAGAGTAACAAACCTGCAGCCCAGCAATTGCAGCGTTTTTTGTTGTCTGCCTCGTCACAGTCCATCCTGAAGCGCTATGGTTATGAAGTTCCAAACGCTGGGGGCTCTGCCCCCCAATAAGCCCCATGGATTGGGAAGCCTTTTCTTTGTCGGTACAACTGGCGCTGGCCACCCTGGCGGTGCTATTGCCCAGCGGGCTGTGCATTGGCCGTTGGCTTGCACGCACCCAGTTTGCAGGGCGCGTCTGGCTGGAAGCCGCCATCCTCTTGCCCCTGGTGTTGCCACCCACAGTGATGGGTTATTACCTGCTGGTGGCCGTGGGTGGTGCATCGCCAGTGGGGCATTGGTTGCAATCGCAGTGGGGGGTTTCTCTCACATTCAATTTTGCTGGCCTGCTGCTGGCTTCGGTGGTGTTCAACATTCCCTTCATGATTCAGCCCATTCAACGGGCATTTGAATCCATCCCCGCCAATTTGAACGAGGCGGCCCAGGTGAGCGGTTTGTCCGCCTGGCAAACCTTTCTAAAGGTGGAGTTGCCCTTGGCTTGGCCTGGTGTGTTGGCTGCCATGGTGCTGACTTTTGTACACACCCTGGGCGAGTTTGGTGTAGTGCTCATGATCGGCGGCAGTATCCCAGGTGAAACCCGTACCTTGGCCATTGCCATTTATGACAGCGTGCAAAGCTTCGACCTTCAGGCGGCCCATCAAATGTCTCTGGCCCTGCTCGGATTTTCCCTGTTCGCCGTGGCCACCTCTTTGTGGTTGTCCAGTCGCAGACGGAGGCGTGCATGAGCGCAAGCACCATGGCCTTGGAGTGTGAGCTTGTTCAAACCCGCCCCATGCGCCTGCAAGGCAAGTTTGCTTGCGAACCTGGCGAACTCACTGCGCTTGTGGGGCCGTCCGGGGCGGGCAAGTCTTCCATGCTTCGGGTGTTGGCAGGGCTGATGCGGCCCCCGGAGGGACGAATTGCAGTGGCGGGCCGGGAGTGGCTGAACACTGCCACCGGTGTGTGTTTAAGCCCTCAACAACGGCGTGTGGGGCTGGTGTTTCAGAACTACGCCTTGATGCCCCACCTGCATGCTGCGGACAACGTGGCACTGGCCTTGCAACACGTGCCCAAGGCCGAGCGCTTGATGGCTGCCGTGGAATGGTTGCGAAGAATGCGGCTCACGCAAGCGGAGGCTTTTCGCAAACCAGCGGCATTGTCTGGTGGGCAGCAACAGCGTGTTGCGCTGGCCCGTGCGCTGGCGAGAGATCCGCAATTGCTGCTGTTGGACGAGCCTTTCTCCGCCGTGGATCAGATGAACCGGGAATCTCTGTACCGTTTGCTCGCAGACCTGCGCAAAGACCTGAACATACCCATGGTGCTGGTGACCCACGACTTAAATGAGGCGCGCATGTTGTGCGACTCGCTGGTGGTGATGGACCAAGGGGAGGTGTTACAAACAGGCCGATCTTTTGATGTGCACCGCCGTCCGCGCAATGCGCGCGTGGCAGACCTGGTGGGCATACAAAATCGCTTCAGCGGTGTATGGCTGGGTGGCCAGAGCGATGGTGAACTGGGTACCTTGCGCTGGACCCGTGCAGTGGACCAAGGGCTGGCAGCCCAGGCGCAAGGGCTGGATTTGCTCGTGAGGGACAAAGGAAAAATCCCGGCGGGCTTTGCCGTGAATTGGGTGGTGCATGCCGATGGTTTGAGCCTGCACGCGCATGGTCACAGCGAGGTCTTGCCCAACCATGTGTTGTTGCCTGTGGAGGTGGCGGGTCACCGCGATTTGGGCGAACTCAGTTTGGTGGACCTGCGGCTCTTGCAAGCGCCCTTTGAAATCTTCAAGCTGGCGGTGTCTGGCGCACAGCGCCTGGGATTGCGCGCTGGTTTACCCATGACCCTTCAAATGGATCTGGCGCTGATTCACATCATGCCCAAAAAGCACCGGCAGGGGGCGGGGCCCCTGAGTTGAACTTTGTGGATCGCAATGTCAAGTACTTGACACAATGGCACAACTTGCCAGTTGAACCGAATGGCAAGTGAATCTGGCACGGATGGCTCCGGGTATCAATTCAAGGAGACAATTCACAAATAAATTACACCATGACAAATTTACGCCTTCGTTTTGCCTTAACCGGCAGCGCGCTGCTGCTTTCCGCCTGCTTGGGTGGCAATGGTGGTTTGCTAGAAGAAAGTGCCAGCGCAAGCCCCACGGTTACCAGCCCCAACGACACAACACCCCAGGTAGGGAAGAATCCGGGGGACGGCATTCGCATTTTGTCCAACCGCGCGGATTTGGTGAGTGGTGGTGATGTGCTGGTGGAGATTACCGCCGAAGACCCCGCCAATTTGCAGAACGTGAAAGTAATGCTCGGCACGGTGGATGTGAGCAATCAGTTTGCCATGCGTGAAAATGGGCGTTACATGGGCCTGTTGCAAGGCATGGCCCTGGGTGAAAACCGAATTTCAGTGGTTTTGAGGGGCTCGGGTCGCCTGGTGACCACGGTGGTGAATCATCCCCATGGTGGGCCCGTGTTTTCTGGCCCCCAAGTCAAACCCTGGACCTGCAACAACGAGCAGGCGGTGGATGCGCAATGCAACCAGCCACCCGAGTACAGTTTTCAATACCTGCCAGCAGACAAGTTGCAGCATTTCCTGACCAATTCCAGCCTTCCGGATCAGGAATTTGCCCCCACCTTCCTGCCTTACGACCCACAAAACCCACCACCGGCTGAAGAAATTGCCATGACCACCACCGACCAGGGGGTCACGGTGCCGTTCATCATCCGCACCGAGCGTGGTGTTCAAAACCGCGACCGTTACCAAATTCGCAGCCTGTACAACCCGGCCGAAGACTGGAAGCCCTGGAAACCCCAGCCCCAGTGGAACGGCAAACTGCTGGTGCACCACGGTGGCAACGTGGGCGTGACGTATGGACCGGGCAATCCGCCCAATGGGGACATTTCGGGCACGGCGCCGGATGGGGCTGAATTTTTGCTGGGCGACAGCATCACCGTGGCCCTGGGGCGTGGGTTTATTACCATGTCCACTGCATTGGCCAACCTGGGGCACAACGTGAACCTGGTGACCGCCGCCGAATCCCTCATGATGGCCAAAGAGCGAATTGTGGAGCAGTACGGCGAATTGCGTTACACCATCGGCACCGGCTGCTCGGGTGGGGCGATTGCACAGCAGCACATTGCCAATGCCTACCCTGGCATTTACCAGGGCATCATCGTGCAGTGCTCTTACCCCGATGTGTGGACCACCGCCACCCAGTTTGCCGATTACAACTTGCTCAATTCCTATTTTGGCAACCGTTACCAAGGCGTGAACGAGGCCAGCAATGCCAACCAG
>DASUEF010000017.1:0-32260 GCA_036275215.1 Limnobacter sp.
GCCGATCACTACAACCCTCGACCTTGCCCAGATCGTGGCAGGGGCAGTACGCACGCGGGAGCCGGGCCAAGACCCTGCAACGCGCACCTTTCAAGCTTTACGGATTCACGTCAACCAGGAGCTTGCGCAGCTCGAACAGGGCCTGAAATCAGCCTTTGAGCGACTAAAGATTGGTGGGCGGTTGGCGGTCATCAGTTTTCATTCCCTTGAGGATCGCATTACCAAGCAATTTATTGAGCGTTTGGCCAATCCCAAGGCCACGCAAGACATTCGTTTACGTAAATTGCCTGTGCCAGACCCCACGCCGTTGATGCGAAAAATCGCCCGAGTTAAACCCGATGCCGCAGAGTGCGAACGCAACCCGCGTGCGCGCTCTTCTGTGCTGCGTGTGGCAGAGAAGCTTGCGGAGGTTGAGCGTGGGTAGATTGAATATCCTGTTGTTGGCTCTGGTGCTGCTGTGTGCAACCGAGGTGGTTGAGCTGCAGCATGAGTCTCGGTCTTTGTTCGTCGCCCTGGGGCAGGAGCAACAAGCTGAGCGGCAAATTGAGGTGGATTTTCAGCGTTTGCAGTTGCAGCAGGTGGCGCTGGCCAAAGGGGAGCGTGTCGATCAAGTGGCGCGTGAAAAACTCGGCATGAACCCACCGGCGCCAGGCACCGTGGTTTTTATGCCGTTGGACGGAGGCTTTCAGCGTGAGTAAGGCAGTCCGCTTTGGAGGTTCAGAATTGCTGGAAATGCGATTGCCTGCTTGGCGATCGCGTTTTGTTTTGGTGTGCATTTTTTTAGCCTTTGGTGGACTGATTGCACGCGCTGCGTATTTGCAAATCATCTCCAACGATTTTCTGCAAGAGCAGGGCGCCAAACGAATTGAAAGAACCCTGCCGCTGCAAGCTGTGCGAGGTACTTTGATGGATCGCAATCGTGTGGTGCTCGCTCAAAGTGTGCCAGCGCAGGCGGTTTGGTACGACGGTCGCCGTATGGTGGATGCAAAAGATGAGGACTTGCGCAAACTGGCTGCCATCCTTGGTCTGAAACCAGAACGGGTGATCAAACAGGTTCGTGGTGATAGCAAACGGGCTTTTGTGTATCTCGATCGTCAGGTTGATTCGGATGTGGCCGCCAAGGCCAAAGCCCTGAAAATTCCTGGCCTGGGTTTTGTAACAGAGAGCAAGCGTTATTACCCGCAAGGTGAGACCATGGCCCATCTGGTGGGTTTCACCAGCATTGAGGACAAGGGGCAGGAGGGTGTTGAGCTGGCGTTTAACCAGCGTCTCACCGGTGAAGACGGTGAGCGCAATGTAATCCGTGATCGACTGGGTAACGTGATCGAAGATGTGCGGGAGCTTCGCCCTCCAGTCAATGGGCAAGACCTGGTGCTCTCGGTGGATGCGGATGTTCAGTACATTGTGTTGTCTGAACTAAAAAAAGCAGTGGAGTTTCACAATGCCAAAGCGGCTGCTGCCGTGGTGTTGGATGCAAAAACAGGCGAGCTGTTGGCGATGGCCAATATTCCCACTTACGATCCCAACAACCGTGGCAACCTGCATGGGGAGAAGTTGCGCAACCGGGTGTTTACAGACATGTTTGAGCCCGGCTCTACGCTCAAACCGTTTGGCGTGGCACTCGCGATGGAGCAGGGCAAGGTCAAGCCAAACACGCGGATCGACACCGGCAAGGGACGCATGACGATTGGGCCGGCAACCATCACCGACACCAAAGAGTTGGGTGTTGCCACCGTGACCGAAATTATTCAGAAATCCAGCAACGTGGGGACGACCAAGATTGTGTTGGATCTTGCCCCCAAAGATTTGTGGAGTTTTTTCAATCAGGTGGGTTTTGGTCAAACGCCTTCGATTTCTTTTCCGGGGGCGGTGGCTGGGCGTGTTCGCCCTTGGAATAAATGGCGTCCGATTGAGCAGGCCACCATGTCCTACGGGCACGGGATTTCTGTCTCATTGATCCAGCTGGCGCAGGCTTACACCATCTTTGCCAACCAGGGTGTGTTTGTACCTGCTTCGTTGCTGAAGTTTGACCCGAACAATCCTCCTCCTTCCCACCGCGTGATCAGTGAACGCGTGGCGCAAGACATGTTGCACATGCTTGAATTGGCCTCAGGCCCAGAGGGCACCGCACCCAAAGCACAAGTGCAAGGGTATCGCGTGGCCGGCAAGACAGGCACTGCGCATAAGCAAGAGGGTGGGCGTTACGTGAACAAGTATGTATCGTCTTATGTCGGCTTGGCACCAGTGTCGAATCCTCGCGTGATAGTGGCCATCATGGTGGATGAGCCAAAAAGAGGGGCGCATTATGGCGGCTTGGTGGCTGCGCCGGTGTTCTCTGTGATTACCAAAAGCGTGCTTACACGCTTGAATGTTCAGCCTGATGCAGTACAACCTGCGGAGCAGTTGCGCAAGTACGTCGAGGCCCCATCGGGGAGTCGCCTATGATCAGCGCCTACCTGCACTCTGTGGCTGAAGTAATTGCCGAATTGCATGAAAGGGGCTTTTACGCAGACTGCTCCGGTTTGGTGACTGACCATCGGCGCTTGTCTGGTCCGCGTGACGTTTTTCTCGCTGTGCCTGGCGAACGTTTTGATCCCCGTACTTTGGCCGACGATCTGATCCGTGAGCAGCGGTGCGGCTTGGTCTTGGTAGAATACGACGACAGCCGCGTGTACCAAAGCGCCAGTGTGTTGCCTGTTCTCAACCTCAAAACCTCATTGGCCGAGCTTGCCCAAACCTACTATGAGTCACCTTCGGATGCTTTGACAGTGGTTGCCGTCACAGGCACCAATGGCAAAACCACGGTGACCCGTTGGCTTGCACAAGGACTCAACGCGTTGGGTCGTCGGGCTGCCGTGCTCGGTACGCTGGGGTATGGCAAGCCTGATGAATTGAAGCCGCACAGTGGGTTGACCACACCGGATGTTGTCGGCGTGCATCACACCTTGTATGAGCTAAGGCGCGATGGCTTTGACACTGTGTGCATCGAGGCGTCTTCGATCGGGCTTGAGCAACGTCGTCTGGCCGGCGTGAGTATTGATTGGGCGGTGTTTACCAATTTTTCGCAAGATCATCTCGACTACCACGGCACCATGGAGGCATATGGTCAATCCAAGCTGATTCTTGCCTCATGGCCCACTTTGCGTGGTGCGGTTGTTAACACCGATGACGCACTGGGCAAGAAGTTTGCGGCTGCGCTTCTTGAGCGCAAAATTCAGTGCTTAAACGTGGGCAGTGGAGTCGATAGCCACCTGCAATTGCTTGGTAGTCAGCATGCTCACGGTGGTTTGGAAGTCACGCTCCGGGATGCTCACGCAACATGGCAGGTCAAGGCACCTGTGGTGGGGGAGTTCAACGCTGAGAACTTAGCGCTCATGGTGGGGATGTTGCAAAGCCTTGGACATGAGATTTCAGAGATTCAGCGTGTTTGCGGGCTGGTATCAGCCGCCCCAGGGCGGATGGAGTCGGTCAGCGATGCGCCCTGTGTTGTGGTGGATTATGCCCATACACCGGATGCCTTGGAAAAGGTTTTGAGCGCTCTAAGCCCAGTTGCCAAAACAAGGGCAGGACGATTATGGGTTGTGTTTGGATGTGGTGGAGATCGTGACCGCACCAAACGTCCTCTCATGGGCGCACTGGCTGCGCAACTGGCTGATGTTGTGGTCATCACCTCAGACAATCCTCGCAGTGAGACTCCCGCAGCCATATTGCGAGAAATTGTGGCAGGTGTGTCTGCAACTGATCGTCAAAAAGTACAACTGGAAGAGGACCGAAAGCTGGCCATTGAGCGTGCACTTCTTGAAGCTGACGAGCGTGATGTGGTGTTGCTTGCTGGCAAAGGCCATGAAACCACACAGACCATTGGTCAGGAGGTGAAGCCCCATTCGGATGTGGTGGTTGCCCAAGCCGCTTTGAGAATGAGGGGGGCTCATGTCTGAGTTGAATTGGTCATTTGCTTCCATATCGGCTGCACTTGCAAAACTACTGGTACAGCCTGCGCCACAGGGCGAACAGGCCATTCACTTGGTGCAAACGGATAGCCGACAAGTGACCAGAGGTGATCTGTTTGTGTGTCTCGTGGGCGAGCGTTTCGATGCACATGACTTCGCTTCACAGGTGAGGGCCAGTGGTGCGTTTGGCTTGGTTGTGAATCGGCCGCTTGACGTCGACCTCCCTCAGTGGGTGGTGCAGGATACTCGACTGGCCTTGGGAGCATTGGCTCATGCGTGGCGTGTGCAATTTGATATTCCAGTGCTGGCAGTTGTGGGCAGCAACGGCAAAACCACCACCAAAGAAATGTTGGGCGCCATTTGCAAGGCCCAATGTGGTGCGGAGCAGGTGTTGGTGACTGCAGGCAATTTAAACAACGACATTGGTGTGCCGCAAACCCTACTGAAGTTGCGTGCGGAACATCGAATGGCCGTGATCGAAATGGGGATGAATCACCCCGGTGAGATTGACTATTTGGCAGGACTGGTGAAACCGCGTGTGGCCTTGCTCACAAACGCTCAGCGGGAGCACCAGGAGTTTATGAAATCGGTTCGCGCGGTTGCACAAGAAAACGGCAGTGTGTTTTGTCACCTGCCTGCTGCGGGATCTGCGGTGATTCCAGCACACACCGAGTTTGATGATTTGTGGGTGGCCCAGTGCACCGCAGACAACCTGCTGCGTTTTGGTGCTGGGGCCGACTTTGATCTGATCACGCCCAAACGGGGCAGTAACCAGGGTTTGTCGACACTTCGGATGCCCGGGGCTGAGCACCAGTTGCAAACGAGTTTTTTGGGTCAGCACAACGCGAGCAATGCCGCAGCCGCCGCGGCAGCTGCCTTTAGTGCAGGTTGCACGGCAATGGCAATTTGCAAGGGGTTAGAAGATTTCCGTGCCGTCAATGGCCGTTTGCAAGTGGTGTGCAACACCCCAAATTTAATGCTGGTCAATGACGCATACAACGCCAATCCAGATTCCGTGAATGCAGCCAGCGATGTGTTAGCGGATTTACCAGGAAACACCTTGTTGATTCTTGGCGACATGGGTGAAGTCGGCGATCAATCCGATGAGTATCACCTAGAAGTTGGTTTATATGCCAAGCAAGCCGGCGTGAAGCATATGCACGCCCTGGGAGACGCCACTGTTCACAGTGTGAGCGGCTTTGGGGATGGCGCACAACATTTTAAAAATCTTGAAGACCTGATCGAATTCACCATGAAAACATTGCAGCGAGGCAGTTGGTCTGTGCTGGTTAAAGGCTCCCGATTCATGAAAATGGAGCGGGTGGTTGATGCCCTGATGATGGCGCAATCCACAAAGATGGAGGGGCGGCATGCTTCTTGAACTGGCCAATTGGCTTGCCCAGGACATACGCGCATTTGGCGTATTTAATTACCTCACTTTGCGTGCAGTGCTGGCCTGTGGCACGGCCCTGCTGGTGGGATTGGTGGCTGGCCCCATGGTGATCCGCAAGCTCACCCAATACAAAATCGGCCAATCCGTGCGGGATGACGGACCGCAAACCCACCTGGCCAAGGCAGGCACACCCACCATGGGCGGGGCTTTGGTGTTAATCGGAATAGGAATTTCCACCTTGTTGTGGGCAGATCTCACCAACCGTTTTGTGTGGGTGGTGATGATTGTCACTTTCGGATTTGGCTGGATTGGTTGGGTCGATGATTATCGCAAGGTGGTGTACCGCAATCCCAAGGGGTTGCCCGCCAAATGGAAGTATTTCTGGCAAAGCGTCGTGGGCTTGCTGGCCGCGTTCTACTTGGCTTTTGCTGTCTCTGCGCAAAGTGGTCAAGAGGTTTTCCAGATTTTCACCGATTGGGTTGAAAGTGGTTTCTCTATGCACTTGCCCAACAATGCTGACTTGATTGTTCCGTTCTTCAAGTCGATCAGCTATCCATTGGGTGTTTGGGGCTTCATTGCCCTCACTTATTTTGTGATCGTGGGCACCAGCAACGCGGTCAACCTCACCGACGGATTGGATGGTCTGGCCATCATGCCCACCGTAATGGTTGCCTCTGCACTGGCCATTTTTGCCTATGTGGCTGGCAATGCTGTGTACTCCAAATATCTTCTGTTGCCTTACATTCCAGGGGCTGGCGAGTTGGCGGTATTCCTGGCTGCAATTGCAGGCGCTGGCTTGGCTTTCCTGTGGTTTAACGCCTACCCAGCACAGGTCTTCATGGGAGACGTGGGTGCGCTGGCTTTGGGTGGGGCGCTCGGGACCGTGGCTGTGATTGTGCGTCAGGAAGTGGTGCTGTTCATCATGGGGGGAGTGTTCGTGGCTGAAACCCTCTCGGTGATGATCCAGGTGCTGTACTTCAAATACAGCGGAGGCAAACGGGTATTTCGCATGGCCCCCTTGCATCACCACTACGAATTAAGCGGCTGGAAAGAAACGCAGGTGGTGGTTCGTTTCTGGATCATCACCATGATTCTTGTGTTGATCGGTTTGAGCACATTGAAATTGCGCTAAGCGCACATAGAAAGGCTGAAGCTGTGTTTGAAAGCATGAAGGGACAATCGGTGTTGCAGGTGGGGCTGGGTGAGTCCGGGCTGGCTTGCGCACGCTGGGCGCTTTCACAAGGTGCCAGCGTGACTGTGATTGATACCCGCGAGCAGCCTCCGGGCCTGAACGATTTGCGCACCGATTGGCCTGAGGTGCGTTGTGTGTGCACCTTGGATAATCTGCCTTGGACTTTCACGCGGGTTGTGGTGTCGCCAGGTTTGCCACCCAGTCATCCGTTGATGCTAGCTGTTGTGCAAGCGGCGCAGGCAAACGCCACGCCAGTGGATTCGGAGTTGGATCTGTTTGCAGATGCATTGGTATGGCTGGTGGATCACCAGTCTTACCACCCCAAGGTGGTGGGTGTCACTGGGACCAATGGAAAAACCACCACCACGCGAATGGTGGCGTGTCTGGCTGAGTTTGCGGGCAAACGCACCCTGGCGGCGGGCAACATCAGCCCTGCGGCGCTTGAGGCATTGAGGCTTGCCTTGCATGCCGGTGATTTACCCGATGTGTGGGCCCTTGAGTTGTCCAGCTTCCAGTTGCACTGGACCAAACGCCTGAAACTGGATGCATCCACCGTGTTGAACTTGTCGCAAGACCATCTCGACTGGCACGCCGACATGGAAGAGTATGCACAGGACAAGTTCCGTATTTTCACCGAGGGTGCAGTGTGCGTTCTGAATCGCGACGACCCCATGGTGAATGCTGCACCCATTCCCAACCTGGGTCGTCGGGTCAGTTTCGGATTGAGTGCACCCTCGGGGTTGGACGAGTTTGGCTTGGTGCGCGAGGGCGGCATGCTGTGGCTGGCTCAAACCCAGGTGGACGAGGAATCGTTGCCCAGTGGAAGACGCAAGAAAACCGAAGCTGTGGAGGTGCATCAAAAACTCCTGATGCCCACCGATGCCTTGCAGGTGGTTGGTTTGCACAATGCAGCCAACGCACTGGCTGCTTTGGCCCTTTGTGTTGGAATTGGCTTGCCAATGGCCAAGCTGCTGCACGGTTTGCGCAATTATCAAGGGGAGCCACATCGTGTTCAGCATGTGCTTCAAGTGGAGGGTGTGGACTACTTCGATGACAGCAAAGGCACCAATGTGGGGGCCACGGTTGCTGCGCTCAATGGCTTGGCTCGCCCCACCATATTGATTGCCGGTGGCGATGGAAAAGGCCAGGACTTTACACCCTTGCAGACACCTGTCGCTGGCTATTGCAAGGCTGTTTTACTGATAGGTAAAGATGCTGAACAGATCGCGGCTGCGCTCGCACCCAGCGGCGTGCGCCTGGAGCACTGTGCTTCGTTGGAGGAGGCGGTGGTTGCTGCTCACGCCCTGAGCGAAGCCGGTGATGTGGTGCTGCTTAGCCCAGCGTGTGCAAGCCTTGACATGTTCAAGAATTACGTTCACCGCGCCGACGTGTTTGTGGGTGCGGTGCGCGAGTTGGCTGCAGACAGGGGGCAACCATGTTGAGTCAATGGCTGAAAAAGCGTCCGCCCGCCATGCCTGCAAAAAGTTTGATTCCTGCCACAGCGGTGGGCGGGGGCATGTCCGCCAGCATGTACGGCGTAAAACGCAGCCAGTCTGTGGGTGACAACCTCGACCAAGGTTTGGTGTGGTGCACCATTGCATTGCTTTTCTTGGGCTTGGTGATGGTGTATTCCGCAACCGTTGCTTTGCCGGATTCCTCGAAGTATGCGAGTTATCAGCCCACACATTTCCTGGTACGGCATGCATTCTCGATTGTGGTTGCATTTGCGGTGGCGTTCTGCGCTTTCCAGATTCCCATGAAAACTTGGCAGGAATTGGCGCCGCTGGTTTTTCTGTGTTGTATCGCACTGCTCGTGTTGGTTCTGATTCCTGGTGTGGGCAAAGAGGTCAATGGTGCACGTCGCTGGTTGTCTCTGTATGTGTTGAACATACAGCCCTCTGAGTTAATGAAGGTGTGCGCAATTATTTATGCCGCTGACTACACAGTGCGTAAGCAGGCGTATATGCAGCGCATCGGCAAAGTGCTCTTGCCGATGGTGATGGCGATGTTCTTGGTGGGGATGCTATTGCTGCTGGAGCCCGACATGGGGGCCTTCATCGTGATTGTCACAGTGGTGTTTGCTATTTTGTTCTTGGGCGGGATCAATGCACGGGTATTTTTCGGCGTGTTGCTCCTGTTGAGCACAGCATTCGCTGCCCTGATTGCTTTCAGTGATTACCGTCGTGCTCGCCTGTTGGCCTACCTTGATCCCTGGGAAGGTGACAATGCACTGAACAAGGCTTATCAACTGTCGCACTCCCTCATTGCCTTCGGGCGCGGCGAGGTGTTTGGTGTTGGCTTGGGTGGCAGCGTTGAAAAACTCCACTACCTGCCAGAAGCCCACACTGACTTTCTGTTGGCGGTGATTGGCGAAGAGCTTGGTTTCATGGGAGTGACAGTGGTCATCCTCCTGTTTGTTTACATCATCAAGCGGTGCTTTGCGATTGGCGCACAGGCCATCGCACTTGAGCGAACATTCTCTGGCTTGTTGGCCAAAGGGGTGGGCGTTTGGCTTGCCGTTCAATGTTTCATCAACATGGGGGTGAATCTTGGTGTACTGCCCACCAAAGGGCTCACGCTGCCGCTCATGAGCTATGGTGGGTCGGCCATTTTGGCCAACTGCATCGCCTTGGCCCTGGTGTTGCGGATTGATTTTGAGAATCGAACCATGATGCGCGGGGGAACGACATGATCGCAACTCCAAAAACAGCGCTGATTGTTGCAGGTGGTACGGGTGGGCACATCTTCCCGGGTTTGAGCATTGCGCACGCCCTGATTGCAAAAGGTTGGCATGTGGAGTGGGCTGGCAATCCTCTAGCCATGGAGGGGAAGTTGGTGCCCGCTCAAGGCATACCGCTCAACACGTTGGTGTTTGCAGGCTTCCGTGGCAAGGGATTGCTGGCGCAATTGTTGATGCCTCTGCTGCTACTCAGAGCCTTTTGGACCTCAGTACAAATTTTGCGTCGAATTAAACCGAATGTGGTGTTGGGAATGGGGGGGTATGTGGCTTTCCCCATGGGCATGATGGCCAGTCTGTTGAACATTCCTTTGGTGGTGCATGAGCAGAATTCAATTGCTGGATTAACCAATAAGGTGTTGGCAAAACTGGCCAACCGCAATTTGGTGGCATTCCCTGGTGCGTTACCGAGTGCGTATTGGGTAGGAAATCCGGTTCGCGATTCCATGGTTGTGCAAGACGCACCAGAGACTCGTATTGCAGATCGGGACGGACCACTGAGAATGTTGGTGCTTGGGGGTAGCCTGGGCGCCCAGGCGCTCAATGAGATCATTCCTCTGGCATTGGCCAAGCTACCTGAACAGGAACGGCCAGTGGTGATTCATCAAGCCGGTGAAAAAAACCTAACGCAGTTGATTGAAAACTACGCCGTGGCCGACGTGACAGTGCAAGCCCTACCCTTCATTGAGGACGTGGCCCAAGCCATGGCCAATGCCGATGTGCTGATTTGCCGTGCAGGTGCCATGACAGTTGCCGAAGTGGCTGCTGTTGGCGTTGCAGCTTTGTTTGTTCCTTTTCCGTACGCTGTGGACGATCACCAAACCCACAATGCCGCTTTTTTGGCGAACGAGCAGGCGGCATGGGTTTGCCAACAAAGAGAGCTGACAGTGGATTGGCTGGTGAGCTGGCTGCAGGGGCTGAATCGGTCCGCTTGCCTGGAGATGGCCAAGCGAGCCAAGGCCATGGCCAAGCCGCAGGCCACCGCAGAGGTGGTGATGCATATTGAACAGGTTGCAAAAGCATGAAACACAAAGTTAAGCACGTTCACTTCGTGGGCATTGGTGGCTCTGGCATGAGCGGCATTGCAGAAGTATTGATCAACCTCGGTTACAAGGTGAGTGGCTCTGATCTCGCCGATTCTGCCGTCACACAACGTTTGGCAAAACTCGGTGCCGCTGTCCACGTCGGCCATCAGGGTGGGAATATCGCTGGCGCAGATGCCGTGGTCACTTCTACGGCGGTGAGTGGCAACAATCCGGAGGTGCTGGCTGCCCGTGCAGCGCGCGTGCCCGTGGTGCCGCGTGCGGTGATGCTTGCCGAACTGATGCGCTTGAAGCAGGGCATTGCCGTGGCCGGAACACACGGCAAAACCACGACCACCAGCTTGGTCGCCAGCATTTTGGCCGAGGGAAAATTGGACCCCACCTTTGTGATTGGTGGTCGCCTGAATTCTGCCGGGGCCAATGCCAAGCTGGGCACGGGTGAGTTTATGGTGGTCGAGGCCGATGAATCGGATGCCTCTTTCTTGAACCTGATGCCGGTCATTGCAGTGATCACCAACATTGACGCTGATCACATGGAAACCTATGGGCACGATTTCGCGCGACTGAAACAGGCCTTTGTGGAGTTTACTCAGCGTTTGCCCTTTTACGGCGTGGCAGCGGTGTGTGTGGACGATCCCTGCGTGCGGGAGATCATGCCCTTTGTGTCCAAAACCGTGGTCACTTACGGATTGTCAGAGCAGGCGCAAATCCGAGCCGTGGATGTGCAGGCCTGCGCCGGCCAGATGAAGTTCAAAGTGATTCGGGAAGACGAACCCGAGTTGCATATCACCCTTAATCTGCCAGGCGACCACAACGTTCGAAATTCGTTGGCTGCAATTGCTGTTGCCACTGAGATTGGCGTACCCGACGACGCCATCGTCTCTGCGCTTGAAAAATTCAACGGTGTGGGTCGGCGTTTTCAGCATTACGGCGAAGTTCCAGCCAAAGAGGGAGGTCATTTCCTGGTGGTCGATGACTATGGTCATCACCCAGTTGAAATGGCTGCTACACTCGCGGCCGCTCGCGGCGCATACCCCGACAAGCGCCTGGTGCTTGCGTTTCAGCCCCATCGCTACACACGAACACGGGATTGCTTCGAGGATTTTGTCAAAGTGCTTGGCACGCCAGATTTGGTGATTTTGTCGGAGGTGTATTCCGCAGGCGAATCCCCGATTGTGGCTGCCGATGGGCGAACACTGGCACGCGCCGTGCGGGTGGCGGGGCGTACCGAACCAATTTTTGTAGAAAACATGGACGAGATGGAAAGCACGATTTTGAATGTGGCGCGCGACGGTGATCTGGTGATCACGATGGGGGCCGGATCCATTGGCGCATTGCCAGGGCGCTTGGCTGCCCACGCGCAAGGGGGGCAGCCATGAGCATCCCAACTTTAGACCCCAAAGCTTTGGGCAAGGTGGTGGTGTTATTCGGTGGCAAATCCGCTGAGCGTGAGGTGTCGCTGAAATCTGGCAGCATGGTGTTGGCTGCGTTACAGCGCCAGGGTGTGGACGCGCACGGATTCGATCCTGCCAAACACGGACTGGTCGAGCTTGCCCAAGGAGGTTTTGATCGTGCGGTGATTTCCTTGCATGGCCGCTTTGGCGAAGATGGCACCATTCAAGGCGCACTGGAGTGGTTGGGTATTCCATACACCGGAAGTGGTGTGGCTGCCTCCGCACTGGCCATGGACAAAATTCATACCAAGGCGGTGTGGATTAGCCATGGTTTGAACACACCCGACTACATGCGGCTGGAGCCAGGATTTGATCCGCACGCTGTGGTGCAGCGGCTTGGTCTTCCTTTGATTGTAAAACCCGCACAAGAAGGCTCCACCCTTGGGTTGACCAAAGTGAAATCGGTCGAGCAGCTGCTCGATGCGTTTGCACTGGCTTATAAGTACGACCCCAATGTGCTCGCCGAAAAATTCATTGCTGGGCAAGAGCTCACTGTGCCGGTCTTGGGTGAAGGGGCCCAAGCCAAGGCGTTGCCTGTGATTCGTATTCAAGCGCCTGATGGCAATTACGACTATCACAACAAATACATCGGAAATCAGACCCAGTATTTCTGCCCCAGTGGTCTGGAGCCCAGTTTTGAGGTCCAAGTTCAAGCCCTTTGCGTGAGTGCTTATCAGGCCTTGGGTTGCGCTGGTTGGGGGCGGGCCGATGTGTTGGTAGACGCTCAGGGCACGCCCTGGTTACTCGAAATGAACACGTCTCCTGGGATGACCGACCATTCCTTGGTGCCCATGAGCGCACGGGCCGATGGTGTGTCTTATGACGATTTGGTATTAAAAATTGCCGCATCCGCGTCGCTGAAGGCGACCGGAGCTGGGTTGGGGGTGAGCAACTGATGTGGTCTGCCATCTGGAACGATGACAAGTTGATGGGCATTCTGGCGGGGTTTTTTCTGGCCCTCTCGGTGGTGTTGCTTGGCTATGCGTGTGTCCAGTGGCTGATTAATCGTCCCATGTTCGAGCTGAAACGCCTTGAGCTAACCGGCGATGTGGAGCGTGTCAATTTGGTTGGATTAAAAGCCAACGTCATACCCAAAATTGAGGGAAGTTTTTTCTCGGCAGATTTGCAAAAAGTGAGGCAATTGGTGGAGGCGCAGCCCTGGGTTCGCAAAGCGGTGGTGCAACGCACATGGCCCAATGGTTTGAAGGTGAATATTCAGGGGCACACGCCACTGGCTTTGTGGGGTGAAACCCGCCTGGTCAACACCTATGGCGAAGTGTTCTCAGCCAACCTTGCCGAAGTGGCTGATGAAAAAGAGCTTGCGGTGTTGAGTGGCCCACCTGGTAGTGAGTTGCTGGTCTCAAAGATGTACATCAGCCTGATTGAGCGATTAAAGGGTCTTGCAATGTGGCCTGTGAAGGTGGAGTTGTCTGACCGCTACGCCTGGACGATTCAAACCGACACCGGTTTGAACATCGAATTGGGGCGTGAGCAAGAGAACTTCAGCATTGAACAAAAATTGGACAGATTGCTGGCGGTCTATCCAAAAATACAAAGCCAGGTGATGTCGTCAATCGATGGAATCGATTTGAGATATCCAAGGGGTGTTGCAGTAAAGGGCGAACGATTGGCTGCTGCCAAACCGAATGGTAGCAACAGCGTGAGATTGAACTGAAGAGCGAAACAGAATTGGGCAACATGAACAAAGAGCCAAAAGATTTAATCGTCGGTCTGGACATCGGCACAGCCAAGGTGGTGGCGATGGTCGCAGAACTTCTTTCCGACGGACGTTTTGAAGTCATCGGCGTGGCGCAGCACGAATCCCGTGGATTAAAAAAAGGCGTGGTGGTGAACATCGAAGCCACTGTGCAATCCATCCAAGCTGCGCTGGAAGAAGCGGAGCTCATGGCCGATTGCAAAATCAAGACAGTGCTCACGGGCATTGCTGGTAGTCACATTCGCAGCTTCAACTCCTCTGGCATGGTCGCCATCAAAGAGCGTGAGGTAACCCAGGCGGATGTGGCTCGGGTGATTGAGACCGCCAAGGCGGTGAATATCCCCACGGATCAGCAAATTCTCCATGTGTTGCCACAGGAGTTTATTGTGGATGGGCAGGAGGATGTGCGTGAACCGCTGGGCATGAGCGGCGTGCGTCTGGAGACACGTGTCCACATTGTGACCGGTGCTGTGTCTGCTGCACAAAACATTGTGAAGTGTGTTCGACGGTGTGGATTGGAAGTGCAAGATTTGATGCTGCAGCCTTTGGCCTCCAGCATGGCTGTACTCACCGAGGACGAAAAAGAACTGGGGGTAGTCTTGATCGACATCGGTGGTGGCACCACCGACATCGCTGTTTTTACCGGCGGGGCCATTCGTCACACAGCAGTGATTCCGATTGCAGGGGATCAAATCACCAACGACATTGCCATGGCATTGCGCACCCCCACACCCGATGCTGAAGAAATCAAGTTACGTCATGGCGTGGCCAAGCAGGTGCTGGCTGACCCCCATGCAAAAATTGATGTTCCAGGCATTGGTGAGCGTGATCCACGCACCTTGTCCAAGCAGGCTTTGGCGGCAGTGATTGAGCCTCGTGTTGAAGAGCTGTTCTTGATGGTGCAGCAGGTTTTACGCGAATCCGGTTACGAAGAGTTGCTCTCCTCCGGCGTTGTGCTCACTGGGGGTACCAGTTTAATGCCCGGTATAGCAGAACTTGGAGAAGACATCTTCATGAAGCCCGTGCGCATTGGCGTACCGGATTACGCAGGTGGTCTGGCCGATATGGTTCGTACACCGCGCTTTGCAACGGCCATGGGTTTGTTGCATGAGGCGCGCGCCCAGCAACTCCGGGGGCGCCGTGTGGCCTCCCAAGGCGGCGGGCTCAAACAAACTTTGCAAAAAATGAAAGAGTGGTTTTTGGGTAATTTTTAATCAACGTTTTTAAATTTTCGGCGACGTTAACTTTTGCTAGATAGGAGGCAAACACCATGTCATTTGAGATTCTCGAGACAGAAACCCAAGGGACTGTCATCAAAGTAGTTGGAGTGGGTGGCGCAGGCGGCAACGCAGTGGCTCACATGATTTCTCAAGGCGTACAGAATGTGGAGTTCATTTGCGCCAACACCGACGCACAGGCACTGGCCAAAACCAAGGCCCACGTGCTGATTCAACTCGGTAAAACTGGTTTGGGTGCAGGTGCCAAGCCAGAGGCCGGTCGCCAAGCTGCGGAAGAAGACCGCGATCGCATTCGTGACGCCTTGCGTGGTGCGCACATGGTATTCATCACCGCTGGCATGGGTGGTGGCACAGGCACAGGTGCTGCGCCCGTGGTTGCAGAGGTGGCTCAAGAGCTGGGCATCCTCACCGTCGCCGTGGTTACAAAGCCCTTCGAGTTTGAAGGCACCAAGCGTTCCAAGGCTGCTGAAGAAGGCCTGGAGAAGCTGTCCGCCAAGGTGAACTCCCTCATCATCGTGCTCAACGAAAAACTGCTCGAAGTGGTGGGCGACGATGCCACACAGGAAGACTGCTTCATTGCAGCCGACGACGTGTTGCACAACGCTTGCGCAGGCATTGCCGAAATCATCAATGTAGAAGGCAACGTGAACGTCGACTTCGAAGACGTGAAGACCATCATGTCGGAAGTGGGCAAGGCCATGATGGGCACAGCCACCGCCAACGGCCCCGACCGTGCACGCGAGGCAGCTGAACAAGCCATCGCTTCCCCATTGCTGGAAGGCGTTGATCTTTCAGGTGCTCGTGGCGTGTTGGTGAACATCACTGCTAGCAAAAACCTCAAGTTGAAAGAAACCAAAGAGGTGATGAACATCATCCGAGCCTATGCCGCCGAGGATGCGACCGTGATTTTTGGTACCGCCTACGACGAAACCATGGGCGACGACTTGCGCGTGACCGTGGTGGCCACAGGCTTGGGACGCAAGGCAGCCAAACCCACGTTGGTTCAAAATGAGCAGTATGCCCAGCAGGCGCGCACTGGTACCTATGATGCTGTGGGTGGGCAGCAAGGTGATACCGATTATGCAATTCCAGCGGTGTTCCGCAATCCACGTGACAACGCCGCATCGCGTGTTCAGGCATTGCAAGACAGCGGCATGGACCGGTTTGACATCCCAGCATTTTTGCGCCGTCAAGCCGATTAAACCCCGCTTGTGTAGTAAAAAGCACAAGCGGTATGCTGTCCGAACAAAATCGGTCAGCACATGTCCTATCAACACCCCGTGTGTGGGTTTGGTGTCGGTTTGCGGTTTTGCCGAAGACCGCAGGCGCCGTTCGCAACGGGGGCCGCTTGTGCTGTTGTATGTCTTGAGTGTTATCGGAGAAAAAAATGACCATCCAGGTTGGTGACAAATTGCCCAGTGCAGCCCTGTACGAGTTTTTCCACGAAGAAACAGAAGGCTGCTCATTGGGGCCCAACAAGTTTGACGCAGCCGCAGAGGCGGCTGGCAAGAAAATCGCCATTCTGGGCTTGCCTGGTGCCTACACGCCAACTTGCTCTGCCAAGCATCTGCCGGGCTTTATCGATCAAGTGGATGCATTCAAAGCCAAGGGCGTGGATCAAATCTGGTGTGTGTCTGTGAATGACGCCTTTGTGATGGGGGCATGGGGCAAATCCCTCGGGGCCGACGGCAAAGTGCGCATGATGGCGGATGGCGTGGCTGAATTCACGAAGAAAATTGGCATGGAACTTGACTTGTCGGCCAGGGGGCTCGGAATTCGCTCCAACCGTTACTCCATGCTTGTGGAAGACGGAGTGGTCAAAAGCATCAACCTGGACCCTCCTGGAACTTTCGAGCACAGCTCGGCTGAAGTGTTGTTAAAGCAACTGGTTTAATCAAACATGGCGGTAAATGGGGCTGATTTGTGTGTAAATACGCCACATTTACTTCCAATTGTGGGTAATTTGAGCCTGCGCTCCATAAAATGTCTTGGGTTGACTGACGCTGGTGGTTACACTTTCGCTACAGTTCAAGGATACATGGCGTGAAACAACGAACCCTCAAACAAGTCCTAAGTGCCACTGGCATCGGTTTGCATTCTGGCAAACGGGTGACCATGACATTGCGCCCAGCGCCGCCAGACACGGGTATTGTGTTTCGCCGCGTAGATTTGCCAAACCCGGTGGATTTTCCGGTCAACGCACTTGCAATCGGCGACACGCGGATGGCCTCCACGCTAGAGCGCGAAGGTGCAAAGGTATCCACGATTGAACACCTGATGTCTGCACTCTGTGGTCTGGGCGTTGACAACGCATACATCGATTTGGACGCTGTCGAAGTGCCCATCATGGATGGCAGTGCAATTTCCTTCGTATTTCTCATTCAGCAGGCCGGCTTGGTTGAGCAATCGGCATTGAAAAAATTCATTCGGGTTAAAAAAGCGATTGAAGTGCGAGAGGGCGAAGGAAATGGCCTGAAGTATGCGAGTTTGCGACCATACAATGGTTTTCGACTAAAGTTTGAAATCGATTTTGGTCACCCTGCCATCGACAAGACCGGACAGATGATCGAGATCGACTTTTCCAGTACATCGTTTATCAAAGACATCGCCAGGGCGCGCACCTTTGGTTTTACACAAGACGTGGAAACCTTGCGCAATCTGGGTTTGGCCCTTGGGGGGAATCTGGACAATGCGATCGTGATGGACGAATATCGAATCCTGAATGCCGATGGCCTTCGCTATGACGATGAGTTTGTGAAACACAAAGTGCTCGATGCGATTGGTGACCTGTATGTAATCGGTCACCCTATTATTGGGGAGTATCAAGCCTTTCGATCTGGACATGGTTTAAACAACCAGTTGATCCGGGCGCTCATCCAGGAAGAGTCGGCGTTCGAGGTGGTTAGCTTTGAAAGTGTAAGGGAAACCCCTACGGTATTTCGCGCAGATTGGGCAGTTGCCTAATTCAACAATTGTGAAATAACATTAAACCCAACAAAATCCGGTGGTTTTCAGATAAATTGAGAAACTACTTGAATTTGTGATGGCGATTTAGGGCCCGAGTCGCGTCTTTCACTGGGGATTCTCCCAGTCGGGTTTCCAAATCCAACCAAGCCTTTTTCGCGGCTTCGGTTAAAATGCCGCGTTTGGGTCGCAGTGCCAGTTGATCAGACACCAGAGGGTTTGTTTGTATTTGTAGCTGAATGTGGTTAACATTCACACCCGAACGCTGAAGGTGTTCAACCAAACTGGGTAGAGATTGTCTCAGTCGCGTGAGCGCGGCCGGGGTCGACACGAAAATTTTTAGTTTGTCCTGTTTGATCGGTCCAATGCTGAACGTAACGCCGCGCAAAGCCGGCCAGCCTTGGATGATGTTCTCAAGTCGCTTGGATTCACGCGCTTGAGCAATTAGCGAGCTTGTTTGCGGTTCCTGCATCAGGCTGGCCAACGGAGATAACGCAGATCGTTTGGGTTTCACCAAGTGGTCTCACTAAAACCCGTTAAAAACGGGTGAATTCGGTTCGCTACGCGGATTGAGGAGGTTACACACATGCAGTTGATTCTTATGCGGGGCCCTTTTTCTCGCACCAATGTACTGAGCATCAAAACTGGCCACCTTGCATTGCTCGGTGGCTTGCTCGTGGCGCTCGCCGCCGCATGTGTAAGCATTGGTCTGTTGCTCGCTGCTCATTTTGGCGAAGACATCCCCGTCATTCAAGACATTGTATACAGTCGCCAGCTTGCAAAGCACCACGCCCAGACGGAAACGGGCAGTCCCCTGGATGCCATGGCGATTCGGCTGGCCGAGATGCGAGCGCAGTTGGCCCGTCTCGACGCAATTAGTGTGAGATTGCTGAAATCCAACGGACTGGACACCAAATTGACCTCCACGGAACAGGTCGGGCAAGGGGGCATACACCAAAAAGACGAAAAGCCGCTGAATTTTCGTGAAGTAAAGTCCGCCATCAAAGATATTTCCTCCCAAATTGAGCGTCAATCCGATGTGTTTAGCATCATCGATGCCGACTTGCAGACCGCTCGGGTTCGATTTCAAAGCATTCCAAACGAGTCCCCGCTTCTGGACACCATCGCAGTAAGCAACTTCGGAACGCGCATCGATCCCTTCACCGGGCGTCGCTCTGTGCACGAAGGGATTGATTTCATCGCACCTGTTGGCACTCCGATTCTTGCGGCAGCAGCGGGTGTCGTGGTGGATGCAAAATGGCATCCCGGTTACGGCAACATGATCGAAATTGAGCACAACAACAAAACCACCACACGCTACGCGCACGCGTCCAAGCTTCTCGTGAAAACAGGCGACATTGTTCGGTTGGGGCAGAAGATCGCCCTGGTTGGAAACACAGGTCGTTCAACTGGCCCACACCTGCACTTTGAAGTCCGCGTGGATGGCGTGCCCCAGGACCCCACGAAGTTTCTCGAAAAGCACGGCATGCCCAGACCGGGACCCTCCACGGTGGCTGCGCTGAACGGCTTACTCTCGGAAAACACCGCCGCACCGCTTGACTAAGCTCGGCATGCTAAACTCCTAGGCTGATTTTGGAACCGCCCGGGCGTTCTGGGCGGTCGAGTAGCAGGCCCACTTCGGGCCGATTCAGCCGACACTATGATCACAGATACACTCAAGAAGCTTTTTGGCAGCCGCAACGATCGGCTGCTGAAAACCTATCGCAAGACTGTTGCACGCATCAACGCGCTTGAAGACAGCATGAAGGGCTTGTCCGACGATGCCCTCAAAGCCAAAACTGAAGAATTCAAGCAGCGTCTGGCTTCCGGGGCGTCGTTAGACGACCTTTTGCCAGAGGCTTTTGCCGTGGTCCGTGAGGCCAGCGTTCGAGTGTTCGGCATGCGCCATTTTGATGTGCAGCTGATCGGCGGCATGGCGCTGCACGAGGGGAAAATCTCTGAAATGCGCACCGGGGAGGGCAAAACCTTGGTTGCCACGTTGCCCGCCTATCTCAATGCCCTGGCAGGGCATGGTGTGCACGTGATCACAGTGAACGACTACCTTGCCTCTCGCGATGCAGCCTGGATGGGCAAACTTTACAGCTTCCTGGGATTAAGCGTTGGTTGCAATCTGTCACGCATCCCCCATGACCAAAAGCAGGCGGCTTATGCCGCAGACATCACATACGGCACCAACAACGAGTTTGGCTTTGATTACCTGCGTGACAACATGGTCTACAGCATCGGCGAGCGGGTGCAGCGTGGCCTGAATTACGCCATTGTCGACGAAGTGGACTCCATTCTGATTGATGAGGCACGCACGCCGCTCATCATCTCTGGCCAGGCAGACGATCACACCGAGCTGTATCGCAAGCTGGATGGTCTGCCGAAGATGCTCACTCGCATGGAGCAGGAGCAACGCCCCGGGGAACCCGAGGTGCCAGGCGACTTTTATGTGGACGAAAAAGGGCATCAAATACAACTTAGCGAAGCTGGCCACGAAAAAGCGGAGCAGATCCTCTCGCAAATGGGCTTGTTGGCTGAAGGGGCAAGCCTCTACGACGCCGCCAACATCTCTTTGATGCACCATGTGATGGCCGCTTTGCGTGCGCACAACCTATTCCACAAAGATCAGCACTATGTGGTTCAAAATGGCGAAGTCATTATTGTCGATGAGTTCACTGGGCGCTTAATGCCCGGCCGCCGCTGGTCTGATGGTTTGCATCAAGCCGTAGAGGCCAAAGAGGGTGTTCGCATTCAAGCAGAAAACCAAACGCTCGCTTCCATCACATTCCAGAACTACTTCAGGATGTACAAAAAGCTGTCCGGCATGACCGGCACAGCCGACACCGAAGCCTTTGAGTTTCAGTCCATCTATGGGCTGGAGACGGTGATTATCCCAACGCATCGCCCCATCCAACGCAAAGACGCCCAAGACAAGATCTACAAAAGCGCCCGCGAGAAATACAATGCGATCCTTGGCGACATCAAAGACTGCTTTGAGCGCGGGCAGCCCGTGCTGGTGGGCACCACGTCGATTGAAAACTCTGAGCTGATCGCCAGCTTTTTGCAAAAAGAAAACCTGCCGCACAACGTGTTGAATGCGAAGCAGCATGAGCGAGAGGCCGAGATTGTTGCCCAGGCTGGGCGGCCCAAAGCCATCACAATTGCCACCAACATGGCCGGTCGTGGTACCGACATCGTGCTGGGCGGCAATCTGGAGCGTGAATTGGCTGCAATCGAGGCTGATGAAAGTCTGGATGAGCAGGCCAGGCAAGTCGCCAAAGACAAAGCCCGCGCCGAATGGAAGGTGCGAAATGAGGCGGTGTTGGCGTCTGGTGGTTTGCACATCATTGGTTGTGAACGTCATGAAAGTCGGCGAATCGACAACCAGTTGCGCGGTCGTGCGGGTCGCCAAGGCGATGCGGGCTCTTCTCGCTTCTATTTGTCCATGGAAGACCAACTGCTGAGAATTTTCGCTGGTGATCGTGTTCGAGCAATCATGGAGCGGCTCAAGTTGCCAGAAGGGGAGGCCATTGAAGCAGGCATCGTGTCCCGCTCCATTGAGTCTGCCCAGCGCAAGGTGGAGGGGCGCAACTTCGACATTCGCAAGCAATTGCTCGAATACGACGATGTGGCCAACGAGCAGCGCAAGATCATCTATTCTCAGCGCAACGAGATTCTGGAATCCGAGCGGATTAGCGATACTGTGAACAACCTGCGCCATGGTGCACTGGAAAACTTGTTCCGGGAGTTTGTGCCTGAAGAGTCAGTTGAAGAGCAGTGGGATCTTGAGGGTTTAGAAAACGCATTGCTGCGCGATTACCATCTGGAAGCGCCTGTCCGGCAATGGCTTGAGCAAGAGCCCAACAGCAGCGACGAAGATTTTCTCAGGCGCATACTCGCCATGACTGATGAAGTGTACAACGCCAAAGTGACCCTGGTCGGCACGGAATCCTTTGCCAAGTTCGAGAAAACCTTGCTGTTACAGAGTGTGGACACCCACTGGCGCGAACACTTGGCCGCGTTGGATTATCTGCGCCAGGGTATCCACTTGCGTGGTTACGCGCAGAAAAACCCCAAGCAAGAGTACAAGCGCGAGGCGTTTGAATTGTTTGGTGCCTTGCTGAATCGTGTTCGCGACGAAGTGGCCAAGGTGCTACTCACGGTGCGCGTACAATCCGCGGAACAAGTGCAGCAAGCCGAGCATCAGTTGGAAGAAAAAGCGGCGCATCTAGAGAATCTACAGTACCAGCATCCGGATGCACGCGGAGAGCAGGCTGAGCCTGAACAGGCGCATGCAGCTGCGCCGACCAATGCCCCGAGAAGGGTGAGCGACAAGGTGGGGCGCAACGATCCCTGCCCATGTGGCTCTGGCAAGAAATACAAACAATGCCACGGCAAAATTGCCTGATTCTTTCTTTGAATTACCGGAGAGTGTAGCCATGCCTGTCAATTTGAATGTGCCTGCCGCTGAGTCACTCCACGCCGTGCCCGGTGTGGAAATGGGTTATGCCATGGCCCAAATTCGCAAGCCCAATCGCAAGGACGTGCTTGTGGTGCGCGTCGCCGAAGGGGCCAGTGTGGCGGGTGTGTTCACCAAAAACCGCTTCTGCGCCGCGCCGGTCCAGGTGTGTCAGGCGCATTTGAAGGCTGGCAAAGGTATTCGTGCGCTCGTGGTGAACACCGGTTGTGCCAACGCTGGCACGGGTGAGCGTGGCCTGGCCGACGCACGCGCCACCGCTGCAAAGGTTGCTGAATTACTGCATGTGGAGCCTGAGCAGGTGTTGGTGTTTTCCACTGGCGTGATTCTCGAGAATCTGCCCATGGACAGATTGCTGCTGGGCATTGATCAAGCCGTTGCTGGCTTGGGCAAAGCCAATTGGCTGGACGCTGCCACCGCAATCATGACCACCGACACCTTGCCCAAAGCAAGCAGTCGCAAGCTCGCAGTGGGTAACGGCGAAATCACGGTGAGCGGCGTGTCCAAAGGGGCTGGCATGATTCGCCCCAACATGGCCACCATGCTGGGTTTTTTGTGTACCGATGCACGCATCGCTCCTGCGGTGCTTGATCGCTGGACCAAAGCTTGCGCAGACGCATCATTCAACCGGATCACCATTGACGGGGATACCTCCACCAATGACAGTTTTGTGATCATGGCCACTGGCAAGAGTTCCGCCGTGAACATTCAAACTGGCCAGGAGCCTGAAGCTCAGTTGGTGTTCAATGCCCTCAAGGAAGAGTCCATTGCATTGGCACAAGCCATTGTTCGCGACGGCGAGGGTGCGACCAAGTTCATCACCATCCAGGTAGAGCAGGCTGGCAGTGAGGAAGAGGCTCTCAAGGTCGCTTACGCGATTGGTCATTCTCCCCTTGTTAAAACCGCATTTTTTGCATCTGACCCCAACCTGGGTCGCATTTTGGCTGCGGTGGGGTACGCCGGCATTGATGACCTGGACCAGACAAAAATCCAACTGTACTTGGGCGATGTGTACGTGGCCAAGAATGGTGGTCGCCACCCAGATTATCGCGAGGAGCAAGGGCAAGCCGTGATGAATCAGAGCGAGATCACTGTGCGCGTGTTATTGGGCCGGGGCGCAGTCTCAGCCACTGTGTGGACCACGGATTTCTCACACGAATATGTGTCGATCAACGCCGACTATCGAAGCTAATCGCTGGGTATTGCAGGCATGAGCACCCAGCACAACGACACCAGGGCCATTCTTGAACAGCTGTCCAGAATAGCCCAAGCCCTTGAGCAAGGGGTGATGAAGCCGCCCACCAACTGGGGGGCGTCCACCGCATTCAGGTTGCATCACCGGGCTGGGCAATTGAGGCTGGAGCCAGTCAAGACGGTGGAGTCTTTGGATGCCTCTGTGTTGAAAAACATCGAATCGCAACTGGCCAAGGTCGACCAAAACACCCACCAATTTGTTCAAGGCTTGCCCGCCAACAACGTGTTGTTGACAGGGGCTCGAGGCACCGGCAAATCCAGCCTGGTGCGCGCCATGCTCACCCGTTACGCCCCGCAGGGCTTGCGTCTCATCGAGGTTGATAAAACCGATTTGCTTTTTTTGCAAGATGTGGTGGATTTGGTCAGCAACCGTCCGGAGCGATTCATGGTGTTTTGCGACGATCTGTCTTTTGAAGAGGGTGAAGCTGGTTACAAGGCATTGAAGAGCGTGCTAGATGGTTCAATCGCAGGCACTTCCAACAACGTGCTGATTTACGCCACATCCAATCGCCGCCATTTGCTTCCACAAATGATGAAAGACAACCTACAGACCCAGCACATGGACAACGGCGAGATTCGACCAGCCGAAGGCATAGAGGAAAAGGTGTCGCTCTCCGATCGCTTTGGTGTGTGGGTGTCTTTCCATGCCTTTTCGCAAGACGAGTATTTGGCTGCCGTGGAAGTTTGGCTGAATCATTTTGGCCAAACATACAGCGATGAGGCTCGTCACCTCGCCCTGCGCTGGACCATCGAGCGAGGTAGCCGCAGCGGCCGTTTGGCATATCAGTTTGCAAAACACTGGGCTGGTTCTCAAGCACTCAAATCGGCACAATAATGCAAAACAAGCCTCGTGTTGATGTGGCCGTGGCCGTGGTTTTTAATCAGATGGGACAAGTTCTATGGGGTTGCCGGCCCGAGGGCAAGCCTTATGCGGGTTATTGGGAGTTCCCTGGGGGCAAAGTGGAGCCTGGGGAGTCGGTGTGGCAGGCCTTGGTTCGAGAGCTCAACGAGGAGCTAAATATCACCGCCCTGGAGGGGGGGCCATGGTTCGTGATTGAGCACGATTATGAGCATGCGGACGTTCGCCTGCATTTTTACCGGGTGTGGCGCCACAGCGGTGAGCCCAAGGCGCTGGAGGGGCAGGGTTTCACATGGGCGAGCCTTGCACCCAAGGAATTGAGCCCAATCTTGCCCGCTACAGCGCCCTTGCTACCCAAACTGGCGCAGCCCCAAACCATGTGGATTACCCACTACAGCGCATCTTTCAATGGTTTTGCACAGCAGTTGGCTCAGCGTCTTCAAGCAGCTCAACCTGGTTCGTTGTACGTTCAATTCCGGGAAAAGGGCTTGGTGGGTGAGGACTTGCTCCACGCTTTTCATCATTGCGCCGCGCTGTGTGAGCGTCATCAACAAACCATGCTTATCAATTCAGACGCCCTGCTGGCCTTGCAAGCCGTGGCTGCCCCAGCGCTATTGGAGCGCCATGGCGTTCATCTGACCGAGCGCCACTTGATGACATTTGAGCAATTGGCATGGCGTGAGCAATGTGTGGGGGCATCTGTGCATGGTTTGGATGGTTTGCGCGTGGCTCACGCCTGCGGCTTGAGTTACGCTGTTTTGGGCGCCGTTCAGGCCACAGCCTCTCACCCCGGCCAAGCTGGCATGGGCTGGGTGGCCTTTAAAGCCATGGCAGAACAGGCCCGTTTGCCTGTGTTTGCGGTGGGAGGCATGCGGCCCGAAGATCGTGTAATTGCGATGCGCAACGGTGCGCATGGTTTGGCAATGATTCGCGGTCGGCTTATAGATTGCACAAGCGAATCGTGAACTCCACCGGGTCGGTGTGTGGGTTGTTTTTGCTCACGCCGTTGGCATTGGGCACATTGAAACGGATCCAGAGCATGTATTTGTTGGCGCTGAACTCGGGCACCACCTCCAGGTCCCTTGCCAGATCAATTCTCAGCAGTTGATAGGTTTTGCCGCTCATTTGCTGTGTGAAGTTGCCTTGTTCTGCAACTGCGGTAGACACCTCCCCACTGTGACGCAAAATTTTTAACACCAGCTTGATTGCTCTCGCCAAAGGTTTCATCGGCTCAAACCAAGCATCGATGTCGGTCCTGCGTGCCACCGCAGGCCTGCTTTGCCAACGGTGGTAGCCAGGCAAATCGAACTCGCAGACCCCACCCGGAATGGTGCAGCGGCTGCGAATGATCATCAAAAATTCATTGTCTCGCAGATGGTAGCCCAACCGTCCATTGCAATTGTTCAGCTGTGTACTTGTTGAATCAATATTGGCCAGGGTGTCTTCGAGCATCTGGCGGTCTACGCCAGGGTGTCCCCTAAATTGCACCAGGGAGGCACGTTGACGATCAAGCTCTTGAAGCAAATCGCTTTTGAGATCAGCCCTTGAGCCAACCTCAATGATTTCAAAGAGCGTAAGCAGGGCTGTGTGGTGATCGAGGCGATGATCCTGATTGAAAAAAAACTCAAATTTCGCGAACAAATCTTCTAGGCGAAGCAGAGTGCGAATTCTCTCATTGAGCGGAAACTCGTAGGTGGTAAGCGCCTCTTGCGTGTCGCTGGCCTGTGGTCCTTGTGTTTCGTGAGTCACCTGGGAATTCGCAATCGAAATGAGTGGTCTTGCCGTGATTGTGGACCAGCTGTGGTTTTCTTGCAAATACACAGTTCACTTTTGTGCATTTTTTATCAACTTTTTGTGCAAAAAGTCGATTTTCGGAATTAGATCGGATAGAGAGCCATTGTTTTCCAGTACCTGCGTGGCATGTGCCAGGCGTTGGTCGCGGCTGGCTTGTGCCTGCATCACGGCGTGGACTTGTTCAGCTGGCCATCCGTTGCGCACCATCACCCTTTGAAGCTGAATATGTGGCTCGCAATCCACGACCACCACCTCATCAAGCATGTCTAGCCAACCACTTTTCTCGACCAGCAAAGGCACAACAAGCACAAAGTACGAGGGTGCTCCGGTGGCAAGTCTCTCGTGTACGGTCGATCTGATTTTTGGGTGGAGAATACTTTCAAGCTTGCTGCGCTGCGCTTGATCTTCAAATACCAAATCACGCATGCGTTTGCGATCAAGACTGCCGTCTGGCGCAACCACCTGCCTGCCAAACAAGGCTTGAATATCGGCCATGGCCGCGCCAGCCGGGCCGGTGAGTTCATGGGCGATCTGATCGGTGTCAATCACGGTTGCTCCAAGCTCTGCCAGCCGGTTGGACACCGCTGTCTTGCCCGATCCGATTCCTCCAGTGAGCCCGACAACAAATGGTCTCGAATTTGCACGGACCATGATCATCAAACCCAGTTGGCAAGTTGCAGGCCTGCCATGTGCGCCAACCCTCCAAAAACCAGGCAAGGACCAAATGGAAAAGCCTCGCTCCTTTTTTTGCCGCGCACGGTTTGAATCATCAAGCCAAAAAACACCCCGGATACCGAAGCCAGTAGAACGATGTCAAACAGCGAAGCAACTCCCAACCAAGCGCCCATGGCAGCGAGCAGTTTGAAATCGCCGTACCCCATGCCTTCTTTTCCCGTGACGGTTTTGAAGACCTTGTAGATCGCCCAAAGCAACAAATAGCCGAGCGCCGCACCGGACACGGCGCTGTTCAGTGAAACGTACCCGGTGGTCAAATTAAACAGAAGACCTGCCCACAGCAGTGGCAATGTGATGTCGTCGGGCAGCAGGTAGGTGTCTAAATCGATGATGGCCAACACCAGCAGCGTGGCCACAAACCCCATCAAGCCAATTGCTATCCATCCTGGTGGGTTGAGCCACGCCACGCCCACAAACAAAGCGCAGCTGCCCAGCTCCACAAGAGGGTATCGAAGAGAGACCTTGCTGTGGCAAAACGCACAGCGACCCCGCAGCAAGAGAAACGAGAGCACTGGGATGTTGTGCCACCAACGTAGATTTTTTTTGCAGGCCGGGCAATGGGATGGTGGCCAAAGCAGATTGAATCGGGGGTGCTCCTCGGGCTCTCTCTCTTGAATCGCGGCCAGTTCGGCATCCCAAGCCCTCTCCATCATGATGGGCAGTCGATGTGCAACAACATTGAGAAATGATCCAATACAAATGCCCGTCAGTGCGCTCAGAGTGAGCCAAACGGATTGGTCCATCGAAGCAAAATAATTCAAACAACGCCCCCAATATTGAAAATGGGCATGTACATTCCGATGATCAAAACGCCCACCAGCCCACCGATGATACACATGATCATTGGCTCCATCACTGTAGAAAGTGTGTCCACCATGTCGTCCAGTCGAATCTCAAATTGCTCCGCCAGCTTTTGAAGCATGTCATCCATTCGGCCAGACTCTTCACCAATCCGTATCATCTGCACAGCCTCTGGTGGAAAAAGCGCGGTCTGCTCCATGCTGTCGGAAACGCGTCCCCCCGACGCCACTGTTTGCCGAATGTCCAGCGTTGCTGCCTCATACCGTGCAATGTTTGCTACGCTGGCCACAGATTCCAGCGCCGACACAATGGGCACGCCCGAAGCGCTCAATGTGGCAAACGTTCTGGTCCAGCGAGCGAACACAGCCGTTTTCATGAGATTGCCAAATAGTGGAAGGCGTAGAAACAAGGCGTCCATGGTTTGACGGGCTTGAGAGTTTTTTTTGTAAATCTGGAAAATGCCCACCAAGGTCAAGGCGATGGCAGCGAGCAAAACGGTGCCGTGAATCTGCAAAAAATCCGATGCATCGAGTAGGAGTTCGGTGAGAGCAGGCAGTTCGGCTTGAAACTGACCATACACCGATTTGAACGCCGGTAACACAAAGAGAAGCATCCCCAGAGTTACTGCGATGGCCACCAAAATCACGATGCTTGGATACACCATGGCTTTTCGGATCCGTTGGCGGATCCGCAGCGTTTTTTCAATGTGCGAGGCCAGTCGATTCAAGGCAAGGTCGAGTTCACCCGCGTCCTCGCCAGCGGCCAGCGTATTGCAGAACAGTGTGTCGAAGCACCTTGGGTGCTTGCGCATGGCCTCGCTCAACTTCAGGCCGCTTTCCACATCCGAGCGGATGGCGCGGACAACATTCATCAACGCCTGTTTTGACCTGCCCTGCATTCCGCCCGCGATTAAACCCAAACTCTGCGCAAGCGGCACACCAGACTGAATCATCACCGACAGTTGTCTCACAAACGCAGCGACCTGCGCCAAGGCGACACGACCCCCCGTGGACTCTTTGGCTTTTTTGATGGATTTAGGCTTGATGCCTTGCCGACCCAGTTGGTGGCGTGCATGCTCAACCGACTTGGCGCGGATTTCTCCCTGGCGGCCTTGTTTGCGACCATCTCGGGCTGGTTCTATCCAAAAAAACAATGTGTCTTTTCCAGGGGGAGGTTTGTCCCTTAGGTTTGCGGCCATGGCACACTCGCTGACAAAGTCAATCGGTTTTGGTCGCGCCCAGAATTTCTTCGATGCTCGTGATACCCAGTCTGATTTTGCTCAACCCGGAGTCCATCATGCTGCCCACGCCTTCACTGCGTGCCAATCTTTCCATTTCAGGCGCAGAGGCGCCGTCAATGATCAATTCCTGCATGCGCTCTGAAACTGGCAGCACCTCGTAAATTCCTGTGCGTCCTGAATATCCTGTGCCATTACAGGCATCACAGCCAACCGCGCAGAAGGGTGTCCAATCCTCTCGGGGGAGGTCTTTGATCATCCCCGCCTGAACCAGGGCTTTGGCGCCCAAGGAGTGGGGGGCTTTGCAGTTGCACAACCTGCGCACCAGTCGCTGTGCAATGATGAGGTTCAGCGAAGATGCGATGTTGTAAGTTTCCACGCCCATGTTTTTGAGGCGAATGATGGTGGACACCGCGTCGTTGGTGTGGAGCGTTGACAACACCTTGTGACCCGTCTGAGATGCCTTGATGGAAATATCGGCGGTCTCAAGATCTCGAATTTCTCCCACCATGATCACATCCGGATCTTGACGCAACAAGGCCCGCAGTGCTTTTGCAAACGTCAAACCAATGCGCTCATTGATGTTCACTTGGTTGATGCCCTGCAAGTTAATCTCTGCAGGGTCTTCTACTGTGCTGATGTTGATGGACTCGTCGTTGAGCATCTGCAAAAACGTGTAGAGCGACACCGTTTTTCCGCTGCCGGTGGGCCCAGTGACCAGAATCATGCCGTGAGGTTTGGCCAGCGCTGCCTCAACAGCTTGCTTTTGTTCAGCATCAAAACCCAGTTGCTCCAGCTTCAGCAGTGATCGGCTTGAGTCCAGCAGCCGCATCACGATTTTTTCACCGAACAAGGTGGGCAATGTGCTCACACGAAAGTCCACTTTGCGCTCGTCAGCACCAAGCGTCACCCGAATGCGTCCATCCTGAGGCACGCGGGTTTCAGTCGTGTTCAGGCGGCTCATGATCTTGATACGGGCTGCAATTTTTGCTTTGGCTGTCAGTGGGGGTTGAGACGCCTCTTGAAGTACCCCGTCAATCCGGAAGCGCACACGATAGGTTTTCTCGTAAGGTTCAAAATGAATGTCTGACGCGCCTTTTTTGAGCGCCTCATTGAGGAGTCGTTGTACAAAACGCACAATTGGCGCGTCATCCACATCGGGCGAGGAGTCCTCGGGCTTGTTGCTGCTGGAGTCTTCTGTCACCTCTGTCAGCAAGCTTTCGTCGATTTCTTGCTTGGATTCGTGTTGGTCAAGCCGGTGGGTCAGCTTGTCGTATTCCACAACAACCGGGTCCACCTGCAGTTGGGTGCGAAATTTGAGTTGCTGGATTGTGCTCAGGTCGGTTGGATCCGCCATGCCCACTGCAATGCTATTGGGGCGTCTGCCCAGCACAACAGCCTCCAGGCCTTTGCCAGCCTGTGCGAGTTCTGGTTCCATGTCCAGCGTGCTTTGGGCGTCAAACTGAGAAAGGTCGAACAGTGGGTAGCCAAAGTGGCTTGCCACGCAGCTGGCCAAAGCTTCGGCCCCGATTACATTGTTGCTTACCAGCCAATCGGCCACTGAGCGTGCTTGAATGTCGTCATCGGAGAGATTCTCCAGTCGGCCTGTATCAAGCAGTCCTTTGGCGGTGAGAGCCCGAACCAAACCAGAGCTTTTTAAAATGGCACTGCTGATGCTCATAAACCGTTACCCCTGCAAGTTGGTTATTTTGTGCAACGTCATCCAGCCACTTTGCACATAAACCATGTACTGCTCAATCACCTAGGCGGATGTTGCCTAGGGTGTGTAGGCTTTAAACAGACCGATGCACAGCAACCATGCAAAGCTCGATCAGGGCTGTTTTAAATATCGATTCCGGCAGCCCTGTTAACCTGGATTGTGCCGATTGAGCCATCGCGTTGGCGCGCTCATTGGTGTAGTTTAGGGACCCAGTGCTTGCAATCGCTTGCAAGATGGGGGCAACTTCTTGAGTGCCGCCCTTGGCAATGGCGTCGCGAATCAGGTTTTGTACGTCTGGCGAGGCATGGCGCATGGCGTGGATCAAGGGCAGCGTGGGCTTGCCTTCACGGAGGTCGTCGCCAACGTTCTTGCCCAGTGCTTGGCTGTCTCCGGCGTAGTCCAACACATCGTCAACCAGCTGGAAGGCACTTCCGACTTCGGCACCAAAACGCCCCAGGTTGGCGATGACCTCGGGTGATTGGCCTGTGACAATCCCCGCCAACTTGCAAGACGCTTCAAACAACTTCGCTGTTTTGAAGTCGATGACCTGCATGTAACGCTCTTCGGTCACATCGGGGTCTTTGCAATTCAGCAATTGCAGCACTTCGCCTTCGGCAATGGTGTTGGTGGCTTCAGAGAGCACGTCCATCACCTCCATCAGGCCGATCTTTACCATCATTTGGAAGGAGCGGGAGTACAAAAAGTCCCCCACCAGCACCGCCGCCGAGTTGCCATACTGAGCGTTCGCCGTGAGGCGCCCCCTGCGCATGCTGGATTCGTCCACCACGTCGTCGTGAAGGAGAGTTGCCGTGTGGATAAATTCCACAATCGCTGCCAGCTCGGTGGCCCTTTCCATTTGTTGTGGAGTGGCTCCCAATGCTCGAGCCGTGAGCAACACCAAGGCAGGCCGCAGGCGTTTGCCCCCAGCCGCAATGATGTACTCGCTGATTTGGTTGATCAGACTGACCTCCGAGTGAAGGCTAAGACGAATTACCTGGTCGAGTGCCTGCATATCGCTAGCGATCGGGGTCAATACAGTCTTCACGCTTGGGGTTGGTTGAGACATCTCAGTGGGGTCACAATGGGGTTGCTCATAGACTGCGCCTATTGTACTTGAGGGATTTTGACAAAAGTCCTTTGGCTGGCGCGTGTGCGGCCAGTTTGTCGGGTTTGAGGGCTCACCTGTTGAATGGGAAATTCACAACGCTTTGACACAACAGGGTTTTTGCGCCATAATGGCGGGCTATCCGAAATGTTTTTCGGATTTTTATATTGAACACGAGGTCAACTATGTACGCGGTCATAAAAACCGGCGGCAAGCAATACAAGGTTGCTGCTGGCGAAAAACTCAAAATAGAACAGATACCTGCTGACATTGGCCAAGAAATCTCTCTGGACGAAGTGCTTGCCGTTGGTAGCGGTGACACGGTGAAAGTGGGCACACCACTGGTTCAAGGGGCTTCGGTCAAGGCAGTTGTTTTGGCACACGGTCGTCACGACAAAGTGAAGATCTTTAAGATGCGTCGTCGCAAGCACTACCAAAAGCGCCAAGGCCATCGCCAGAACTACACTCAAATCCAGATCCAAGCCATCAACGCTTGATAGGAGAATTGAACCATGGCAAGTAAGAAAGGCGGCGGCTCTACGCGCAACGGACGTGACTCAGAAGCCAAGCGACTGGGTGTCAAG
>DASUEF010000018.1:0-2904 GCA_036275215.1 Limnobacter sp.
GAATCGCTGGGTACCTTCGCACCAAAACCGGCAGCACGGCGCGCAGCGTAAGCCTGTGACATAATCAGTTCACTACAAAAAGGAGAACTGAATGGGCTTGTTGATATTGGTCGCCGGGTTGGCGCTTTTTCTGGGCATGCATGCGACTCGAATCCCAGACGACCAACGCCGGTCGGGCATGATCGCGAGGCTTGGCAAAGGCAAGTACCGCGGCATTTACACGGTGGTCTCTATCCTGGGCCTGGTATTGATCGTCTACGGATACGGGCAGGCCAGGCTCGACCCCATTTTCGTGTGGAGCCCACCTGCAGCGATGCGCCACATTGCGGCACTTCTCATGTTGGTTTCATTCATCATGTTGGCGGCGTGCTATGTGCCGACCAACCACATCAAGGCCAAATTGCAGCACCCCATGACCCTGTCTGTGAAAGTGTGGGCATTGGCGCATTTGATTGCCAACGGCACCCTGGCCGATATTATTTTGTTCGGGTCATTTTTGGTATGGGCCATATTGCTGTTTAAAACAGCACGCAGACGCGCCATTCCCATGGGTTTTGCAGGCGACGGTCCCACCAAAGTGGGCACACTGATGACGGTGGTGGTGGGTGTTCTTGCCTGGCTGGTTTTTGCAGCCTGGCTGCATGTTCACCTGATCGGTATCAGCCCGTTCAGCCGGTGATCACTGAATAAAAAGAATAAAAAGCCCCTGTGCTTTACGCGCAGGGGCTTTTTTATTCCAGTGCACTGTTTACAGGTACCAGAAACAGACAGCCGCCACGGCTGTGGGTGCAAGGGCACCTGCCAACAGGCCGCCTGCGGACACAGCCTCGCCAGGAAACTGGCGCTTGAGCAACGACAGACCCGCTGGATTGGGCGCATTGGCAATCACGGTGAGACCGCCGCCAGCGACAGCACCAGCCACCAGGGCGTAGCGGAAACTGTCTGAAGTGCCTTCAATCAGAGACCCCAGATAAGTCAAAGCAGCATTGTCGGTAATCGCGGTAAGTGCCATGGCTGCCACGAACAACACGCCATCGTCCAAATCGCTGACTGCGGGCTGCAACCACCATTGCTGCATGCCGCCCAGCACCACCAAGCCGGCCAGGAAGAATGCCACCAGCAAGCCTTCCTTCAGCAACAAACGGGACTGGAAGGTATTGTACGCCGCGGTGAAACCCAGAAAAAACAGGAAGATACCCAAGAACACGGCCGGATGATGGGCAAACAAAACCACCGCGCCCAAAAAGGCCAAGTGAATCACCATGGCCCACCAGGGCACCGGCGCCAAGGGCTGACCATCTTCACCCAAAGCCTCCGGGGTTTTAACTTCCGCACCCAAATGCTTGGCTGCGAAAAAGATGAATACAGTGGCATTGATGAACACGCCAATGGCCGCCTTCCAGCCAAAGGTAGCCATCATGAACGGTGTATCCCAACCCCAGGTGCCTGCGACCATCAACACGGGCGGAGCAGCAAACGATGTCAGCACCCCACCAATCGAGATATTCACGAACAGCACGCCCAAACCCCAATAACGAATAAAGTTTGGAACAGATTTTGAAAACAGGACATCACGCAGCAACAAGGCAGCGAGGGTCATGGCGGCAGGCTCCGTGATGAAGCTACCCAACAGGGGTACCATGAACAGGCCCAGCCAGGTGAATGCAACGCCTTTGTTCACGGGCATTAAACGGGCCAGACTCTCAACCAGCAAACGGGACGCATCCAGCACTGGGCGGCTTGCAGCCACCACCATGATCACGAATACGAACAAGGGTTCTGTGTAATGGCGGGTATCGACATATTCAACTGCTGAATCCAGGTTGACTGAGAAGGCCATCGCAATGACCAAAAACAGGGCCCAAATACCGAATACGGCTTCAACTTCGCCCAATAGGTGAAACAAGCCGCTATGGTGTTTACTGTGGTGAGCCAAGCGTTCAAAGTAGCTGGCAGAAAAAGTGTGAATAAGCGCGCCGGCAAAAAGAAAGGCGGCAATCCATTGAATGGTGGTTGCTGTCATGTCGGTGTCTATTGTTTTGAAGGTTAATCAAGCGATCCCATAGAGGGAGCCTATCACGCCATTAAAGTTCCCCGTATTACGAATATTTTCGGGAAAAATTCCCTTGGGAGGTGCCCCGTCCAGTTCCTACACTTGCTGCAGAACATAAAAACTCGGAGAGGTAGGATATGGGTACATTCAAGAAAACAGCCATCACCAGCGCGGTGCTTGTGATGTTGGGGCATGGGGGCTTGGCCGTGGCACAAGGCAGTGCATTGCCCAGCGTCGAGGTGTCGGGCAACAGCATCTTGCCTTCCAATATCGAGAACCTGCCCGGTTCGTCGAATGTTGTGACTCGTGAAGACCTCGACAAACGTGAACCCTTTTCCATTCTGGAACTGGTTCGAGAAGTACCCGGTTTGCATGTGGTGTCGGAAGACGCTGCGGGCACTCACCTGAATATCGGATTGCGCGGGCTGAACCCAAGGCGCAGTTCACGAACGCTGCTTTTGGAAGACGGTGCACCCACTGTATTTTTTGCGCCCTATGGCGACCCTTCAGCGCACTACTCCACGCCGCTGGAGCGACTGGAGCGCGTTGAAGTGCTGAAAGGATCGGGTCAAATATTGTATGGCCCGCAAACGCTGGGCGGAATGATCAACTTCGTCACCAAGCCCGTACCGCGAGAAGGCTTTGAAGGCTCTGCAAAACTGTCGGTGGGCAATGAAGGTTACCGCGGCGCACACCTGAATCTGGGAACGGGCTCAGAGCAAGGCGGCATCATGATTGATTTGCTCAAGCGCCAAGGCGACGGCATTCGCGCACAGCATGAATTCGATATACAAGATGTAACCATCAAGGGCCAGTTGAATATCAACAGTGCACACACCCTGACCGCGAAG
>DASUEF010000019.1:0-5409 GCA_036275215.1 Limnobacter sp.
GGCAGGTATTCGTCTTCGGGTTTTAAAGTAGGTGTTGGGTGGGGGCGCAGTTCAAAGGGCCTCCACTCAATGTGAACAGGCAAACCTTCGGTGGCCTCTTCGATGATGCGCTCGCCCAGCAAGCAAAACGGACACACAAAGTCTGTCCAGACATGGATGGTGATGGGGGTGTGGGGTGCTGCGTTCATCGTTGTATTTTAGCGTGAGTCCCCCACAAGCAAAACGAAATTTGTAACCCCAGTGATCTATTTCGTACCCCAACGTAATCTTGACTTTACAAATTTAAAGCTCATGAAGTACGCGCACGAAGTACGTGGCCCAGAGGTACCTGCATGCATGAAATCGGTGATGAGCCTCCATTTCGATGGGAGTGTTTTGACCATTCTGCAGAGCGACAGACTGCTGCCAATCAAGGCCCTGACCTGAGTCCTGGCAGTGCCGGATGTATTGACTTGACCCATGCAATGAACAGATTTGTGAAGGATCTAACAGATTTGCTTGGCCCTTCTTTAAATTGCCATGTGCCATTGACAGTGGAGTACGGCGATGCCAAATAAAACCACTTTCTTGTTCATATTGTGGGCTTTGCCACTGATTGCGCATGCCGAGGTACTCGACAAACTGCCGCAGATCCACGACATGTGGATGCACAACCTGTTGGGCGTTTTAATTGCTTACCTGGGATTGCGTTTACATTGGACTGTGTTTTTACTCGCTGTTTCCTACCAGAGCTTGTGGTTTGCCAATCTACTGATGGACTTGCATTCGTTTGACCTCGGCCCCGCGATTATTGCGGAGGCTGGGAATCAATACGCTGTTAACGCGCATGCAGCAGTGGGTGTTTGGGTGGTTGCAGTGGTCGGATTGTGCTTTTGGAGCGCTAATCGAAAGGCAGCCAAGAAGTAGAAGGCGCTTGCCCCGCCCTTGCCGCGAGTCTCACTAACGCTCGCCTCTTGCAGGGTCGATTCTCCCGGCCAGAAATGAAAAAAGCCCAGTGAAATCACTGGGCTTTTTTACGAATTTCTGGCGGAGAGAGGGGGATTCGAACCCCCGATAGGCTATTAACCTATACACGCTTTCCAGGCGTGCGACTTAAACCACTCATCCATCTCTCCGCGTGGTCAAGCGCGAGAGTATAGCAAACTTTTACATTGCGACGCCACAAAAATGCCATTTTTCAGTTGGATTCGGGGGAGCGCAGCACGCGCATCACGGCGGGAGCTTCAATGGGGCCTCTACCCATGTTGGAACCCAGCCACATGCCCAGTGCCGCCAGTGGAATGGTGAGCACACCCGAAGCCATGCCACCGATGCCAAAAACCATGATCGCATCCAGGTTGAACATGGCCATAAAACTTGAATTTGAAACCGCAAGATAAATAGAAGAACACAAGAAGCCAGTGATCATGGCCCACAGTGCGCCACGCCGTGTGGCTTTGGCCCAAAAGATGCCAGCCACCAAGGGCACAAACAAACTGGAGGCGGCCAGCGCAAACGCAGAACTTACCAGCATCACAATGTTACCGGGTTGCAAGCTGGTGATCCAAGCCGCCAGTAAGGCTGCGCTCAGCAAAGCGATTTTCGACATAGTCACGCGGCGCTGTGAGGTGGCTTCGGGGTCTAGCACACGGTAATACAGGTCGTGAGAGAGACTGCCCGCAATGGCCAGCAAGAGGCCGTCGGCTGTTGACAGGGCCGCCGCCAGCCCCCCTGCCGCAATCAGTCCAGACAAAAAGAAAGGCATGCCGGCGATCTCAGGCGTAATCAACACCAGAATATCCGGGCTCAGGCCGATTTCGGCAAACTGCACCACGCCATCTAGGTTCACATCCTGCAAGGTGGCAAGGCCGGGCAGCACCCTCGACCATGCTCCAATCCAGTTGGGGATTTCGTCATAGCTTAACCCCACCAAGTTTTCGTACACCACCACTTTGGCCACCAGGCTAAGCCACGGTGCGGCCAAGTAAATCACCAAAATTCCACCCAGCGCCACCACCACCGACCACCGAGTTTGAGAAGCATTGGGGGTGGTGTAAAAACGGATGATGACGTGGGGCAAAGCCACCGTGCCGCACATTAAGGTAAAAACCACCGCCAAAAATTTGAACAGTGCGCCACTGTTGGCCAGGCCCGCTTCGTCCTGCACAGAGCCAAAGTGTGGCACGCTGGCTTTGACCTTGTCCAAGTAACGCTGGCGCTCTTGGCTCCATTCTCGTTTGGCCGCAATGGGGTTGTCCGGGAATTCTCTGAGCACCCGCTCCGCCGCTTTGATTTCCTGAAAACTTGAACCATCGTAACGTGCGAGTTCCAGATTTTTACGCCTGGCCTCGTAACCCTCTGCCCAGGACGACGGCAGACTGTCAATCAGCAATTGATATCGGTCGGCCTCTTTGAGATAAATTTTTCGCACCTCGGCCTCTGCCGGGTCGGTGAAAAATTTGCGCTCCTGGTCGCGCACATATTCGGGAAAACTGCTGGGCTTGCCTTCACTCAAAATATCTGCCCGGCCCTGCCCGGTGTAACTCATCACGGCGCCCACGCACACCATCATGGCAAGAATCATCACAATATACTGAGCCACCGCAGTCCAGGTTACAGCCCGCATGCCCCCTAAAAACGAGCACACCAAAATACCAGCCAAACCAAAAAATACGCCGATGCCAAACTCCACGCCAGCAAATCGTGAGGTAATCAGCCCCACCGCATAAATTTGCGCAATCACATACACAAACGACACGGTGATGGTCACTAGCACACAAATGAGACGCACAGCCCTGCCCTTGTCTGCGCCGGCATAACGGGCTGCCAAAAAGTCACCAATCGAGAAAAAGGCAAATTTGCGCAGGTAGGGGGCGATCAGCAATGCAATCAATACAAAACCGCCTGTCCAGCCCACCAGCAAGGCAAGTGCATCAAAGCCGCTGTAGAACAGGGTACCAGCCACACCCAGAAACGAGGCTGCACTCATCCAGTCGGCTGCAGTGGCCATGCCGTTGTATGCGGCGGGCACCGAACGCGATGCCACGAAGTACTCCTGCATGTCGCTGGTGCGGCTGAGCAAGCCAATCACCGCATAACCGCCCAGGGTTACAAAAATAAAAAAGTAACCAATCCATTGGCGGCCAACACCGTAGTCTTCCATCACGGCAGCGGCCACGATGCAAAGCAAAAACCCAAAGGTGAGCGCCGAGAAAAACCGGGTCAAGCCCAAGGTGAAACTCATGCGAGCCTCCTTGAATTCTTGCCCTCTCTCAACGAAAAAAACCAGCCCATGAACATGGGACTGGTTTTTTCGCCCTGCGCTGTGCGCTGGTTCAACACAGTGGCCAGAATCAGTTGGACTTGCTCAACTGATCCAAAATGGCCGGGTTCTCCAACGTGGAGGTGTCTTGGGTGATTTGCTCCCCTTTGGCCAGGCTTCGCAACAAACGGCGCATAATCTTACCGGAGCGAGTTTTGGGCAGGTTGTCACCAAAGCGGATTTCTTTGGGCTTGGCAATTGGACCAATGTCTTTGCCCACCCAACCCTTCAGGTCGTTGGCCAGCTTGGCGCGTGCCTCGGCGTCTGCGGGTCGATCGCCCTTCAACACCACAAAGGCCACAATCGCTTCGCCAGTCAAATCATCCGGGCGACCCACCACGGCGGCTTCCGCCACCAATTCATTGGCCACCAAAGAACTCTCAATTTCCATGGTGCCCATGCGGTGACCAGAGACGTTCAACACATCGTCAATCCGGCCCATGATGGTGAAGTTCCCTGTGTTTTTATCGCGCACAGCGCCGTCGCCAGCCAGGTATAACTTGCCCCCCAACTCTTCAGGGAAGTAGCTCTTTTTGAAGCGGTCTGGATCGCCCCAAATGGTGCGGATCATGGAAGGCCATGGGCGCTTCACCACCAAAATCCCACCTTGGCCGTTGGGCAAATCGCCACCCGTTTCGTCCACCACCGCAGCCATGATGCCAGGCAGAGGCAATGTGCAGGAACCTGGCACCAACGGTGTTGCGCCGGGCAATGGCGTGATCATGTGGCCACCGGTTTCGGTCTGCCAGAAAGTATCCACAATTGGGCACTTCTCGCCACCCACGTTCTTGTAGTACCACATCCAGGCTTCGGGGTTGATGGGCTCGCCCACCGAGCCCATGAGGCGCAAGCTGGAAAGATCGTAGCTTTTGGGATGCACTTTCTCATCGGCCTCGGATGCCTTGATCAGAGAGCGAATCGCTGTTGGCGCTGTGTAAAAAATAGTCGTTTTGTGGCGCTGGATCATCTCCCAGAAGCGGCCAGCATTGGGGTACGTGGGCACACCCTCAAACACAATCTGCGTGGCACCCACCGCCAATGGGCCGTAGGTGATGTAAGTGTGGCCAGTAATCCAGCCAATGTCCGCTGTACACCAAAACACATCATTGGGCTTGATGTCGAAAGTCCACTTCATGGTGAGCATGGCCCACAGCAGGTAACCGGCAGTGCTGTGTTGCACACCCTTGGGTTTGCCTGTGGAGCCTGATGTGTAAAGAATGAACAGCGGATGTTCGGAATCCACCATTTCAGGCGCGCACACTTCGCTTTGTTTGTCAGCCAACTCATGCATGTAAATGTCGCGACCAACCTGCATGCCTACGTCTGCGCCGGTGCGTTTGTACACAATCACATTCTTCACGGCTTCGCAGCCGCCCAGGCTCAGCGCTTCATCCACGATGGCTTTCAGGGGCAACTGCTTACCACCGCGCACTTGCTGGTCAGCGGTAAACACTGCTATGGCACCAGTATCCACAATGCGATCTTGCAAAGCTTTGGCGGAGAAACCTCCAAACACCACCGAGTGGGTTGCGCCAATTCGGGCACAAGCCTGCATGGCGGCCACACCCTCCACACTCATGGGCATGTAAATCACCACGCGGTCGCCCTTCTTCACGCCCAGGCTCTTCAAACCATTGGCGATCCGGCTCACCTTGCCCAGCAACTCTTTGTAGGTCACCCGGGTCACTTGGCCATCGTCGGCTTCAAAAATCAGAGCCACCTTGTCGCCCAATCCAGCCGCAATGTTTTTGTCCAGGCAGTTGGCAGAGGCATTCAGCTCTCCGCCGCTGAACCACTTATAAAAAGGCGCATTGGATTCATCCAACACTTTGCTGTAGGCCTTGGCAAACTGAAGATTCTCTTTGGCCAAACGCGCCCAGAATCCTTCAAAGTCGGTCTCTGCTTCTTTGCACAAGGCATTGTATGCATCCATGCCACCGATGGCTGCGCTGCGCTGCCAATCTGCACTGGGTTCAAACACACGGGTTTCGTGCGATACGGATTCGATTGATGACATCCTGTCCTCCAAGGGTTACTGAGTTTTCTATTAATTTGATTTGCATAAACAATAGGCAAAAGCTCTTACTCTCACCTTACACCATGGCGCA
>DASUEF010000020.1:0-26541 GCA_036275215.1 Limnobacter sp.
AGCGACTTGCGCATGTTCACCGGGGGTATCTTGAGCGATTCCCGGTATTTTGCGACCGTGCGTCTTGCGACCACGATGCCCTGTTGACCGAGAAGGTCTGCGATCTGACTGTCAGATATCGGCTGCTTGGCGTCCTCCGCAGAAATCAGTTGCTTGATGAGTGCACGGATGGCCGTGCTGGAGGCCTGACCACCGGAGTCGGTGGAAACATGACTTCCGAAGAAATACTTTAGCTCAACCAACCCGTAGGGCGTCAACATATATTTTTGGGTGGTCACCCTGGATACTGTGGATTCATGGAGGCCCAAAAGGTCGGCAATCTCGCGGAGAACCAATGGCTGCATGGCGATTTCGCCATGATTGAAGTAGCCAATTTGCCGTTCTACGATGGCTTGGCTAACCCGCAAAATAGTGTCAAATCGTTGTTGTACGTTTTTTAACAACCATCGGGCTTCTTGCAATTGAGCACTTAACTGCGCACTTTGACCCCGGTGCGAACGCAAAATGGATGCGTACATCTCGTTGATGCGAATTTTTGGCATCACATCGGGGTTGAGTTGCACATGCCATTGCCCATTGAGTTTTTTGACTATGACGTCGGGCACCACATGGTCATCGTCTACACGGCGGAACCGTGCGCCGGGGAAAGGCTCAAGCGATCGGATGATGTCGTGGCATTGTTTGAGCAGGTCATCTTCAACCCCCAACGCTTTGCGCAGCTTGGTGAAATCTCGCTGTGCCAACAGGCCGAGATGTTCCTGAACGATGGTTTGGCAATGGCGGTAAAGCGCTGCTTGGCCGCGGATGTCTGTTCGCTGGCGCAGTTGTAGCAACAAGCATTCGGATGCGTTGCGTGCGCCCACGCCTGGGGGATCAAAGCTTTGTAGTAGGCACAGGGCCGCCTGCAGCTCTTCAAATTCCAGGTCTGGTACCTCTTTCAAGGTCTCCCAAAGAACTTCCAGATCTTCGCTCAGGTAGCCGTCGTCGTTGAGGTAATCAATCAACCAAAGCACGAGGTTTTTATCTCGCTCGCTGGCTTGTGTAAGCCGGAGCTGCTCGATGAGGTGTTGGTGCAAGCTGCTGTCGGGTGCCGCAAGTTGGAGACCAGGTTTTTCTTCATCGCCATCGGCGTTGGCTCCGCTGTTGTCTCGCCAATCGCCTTCCCAGTTGTCTTGTATTGAATCGATGGTCTCGCGTTGCACAAGATCTTCGCGCTCCGGTGTTTCTGCCTCGCCAGTGGCTTCTGATGAGTCGCTGACGGTCTCTGGGTCCTGTAGTTCACGGGTTTTCCGTGGGTCCGGCTCTGCCTCGAAAGAGTCGCCTTGTGGCTCTTGCAACTCACTGTTGGTGCCCAAGCTTAGTGTTTGCTCACCTTCGCTGGCTTCTTCGTCGGCCAATTCCAGCATGGGGTTTTCGGCCAATGCTTGCTGGATTTCCTGCTGTAATTCCAAGGTGGACAACTGCAACAAGCGAATGGATTGTTGTAGCTGCGGCGTGAGGGTAAGGTTTTGGGAAACCTTCAGCTGAAGAGACTGTTTCATGGTTTAGTCAGCTCTACATCCGGAAGTTTTCGCCGAGGTACACCCGGCGAACATCGTCGTTTTTCACGATTTGATCCGGGCTGCCGGAAGCAAGCACCCGGCCGGCGCTGATGATGTAAGCACGGTCGCAAATACCCAAAGTTTCACGCACATTGTGGTCGGTGATGAGCACACCAATGCCCTTGGTTTTGAGGAAGGCCACAATGCGCTGAATTTCCAGAACCGCGATTGGATCGACCCCTGCAAAAGGCTCATCCAGAAGAATAAATCGTGGCGATGTGGCCAGCGCACGTGCAATTTCAAGACGTCTTCGCTCTCCACCAGAAAGCGATGCTGCAATTGATGTGCGGATGTGGGTGATTTGAAGATCGTTGAGCAGGTCTTCAACGGCCTGATCCACCGTTTTATCTTTGGGTGGATTGATCTCGAGCACGGCGCGGATGTTGTCTTCTACGGTGAGTTTGCGAAAGACAGATGCTTCTTGTGGCAAGTACGATAAGCCGGCGCGTGCGCGCTCATGAATCGGTTTAACTGTGATGTCTTGCCCCTCGAGGCAAATGTAGCCCTCGTCGGCAGCAACGAGTCCAACAATCATGTAAAAGCAGGTTGTTTTGCCTGCTCCGTTGGGCCCGAGTAACCCCACCACCTCGCCGGTGTCGACGTGCAGTGACACGTCTTCAATCACGCGCTTGCTGCGGTAGGCTTTTCGCAAGCTCAACGCTTGCAATCGACCTTGGCCTGTGAGTGTGTGTGCTTGCACCTTGCTCATGGATTGCCTGTTTTGGGTTTGATTACCGCCTGTACCCGTGTTTGCCCTGCGCTGTTTGGGGCGCCCACCACATTCAAGAATTCTGTGTTTTGCTCGTAGGTGATTTTGCTGCCAGAGATGGATTCTGTGAGCTGACCATCTGCGCTTTTTTGGATGCTGGCATTGCCAGAGAGGGTGACGATCGATTTTGCGCCGTCAAACTCAATGGTATTGCCGGTGCCATTGATGAGCAGTACTTCGTTGGTTTTGGAGTCCCGCTGCTGCTTGAAGCGGGCGGGATTGCCCTCCACCGTGGCAAATTGGGTGCCATCTGGGCGCTCGACCAGGGTGAGCTTGTCGCCTCGGATAACCAGCGATCCACGGGTCAGTAGCACATTGCCGGTGAACACATTGACATTCGTTTTTTCGTTGTAGGTCATTGCGTTGGCGTCGATGGTGGTTGGCTGCTTTTTGTCTGACTCCAATGCCATGGCTTGCAGGGGCAAGATTAAAGCGAGCACCAGCAATGCATTGAATTTCAAATGGTGCATATTCATGGTTTGGCCTCGATACGGAATTTGATTGACCCCTGTGCACGCAGCTCTCCGGTGTCGTTGTTCAATGTGGCGCCTTGGGCCTCGAAGCGCTGCCGCCCACGGACGACCTGGACCTGTTGATTGGTGCTCACAGTGTTGGCGGGGTTATCAATCACAATGTGTTCGGATTGCATCACGGTGGTCAATCCGTTGTCGGTGCTGTTGACTCGAACATTCTTGCTCAGGATGATCCGGTCTTCTTGCATCAGATAGGTGCCTTCCTCGGCCTCGCCCTTGAGCACCACGTTGCCTGGCTCAAATTGCTCCAGATCCGGTTTGCTGATGTCCCACACATCGCCAGCAGGTGTGTGTTCGGCGGACTCGCTGCGCACAACGGAATATTTGTTCTCTTTGAGGTTGTGGCTTTGGACTGTGAAATTGCGCAAGTAACTGTCTGCTGTGTTGGGGTCGGCCTTGCCCGATAACCTGAAAAGGCTCATCTCGGATTGGACTGCAAACCAGTAGGAGCTGCCAGCCAACGCGAAGGTGAGCAGCAACGGAATGTACTGAGAGAGAATGCCAAAAAAGGCCTGGATGACCTTCACGCTGTGTCCCAAGGGTTGGAGTAGTCGGGTTTGTTGGCCAGCACAAAATCACACAATTCACGCACAGCGCCGTGGCCAGCTGGGCGTCGGTTGATCCAGTTGCTGACCGCTTGCATCGTTGACGGGGACTGCGGGGTGGTGGCGGCAAGTGCCACTTGCTTAAGCACCGGGTAGTCTGGCCAGTCATCTCCAAAAAAACCGCACTGATGCCAGCCCAGTCCCAATGCATTGCGAATTTCGTCGAACGCTTGAAGTTTGGTTTTGCAACCTTGCACCAGTTGATAAATACCCAGGTCACGCGCACGCTTTTCTACAATAGCGCTGGAGCGTGCGGTGATCCACACCACTTTTACACCGTGGTCCATCAGCAGCCGAAGACCCTGACCGTCAAAAACACTGAAGCGTTTCATGACTTCACCATCGTTGCCAAAGTAAAGGCCGCCATCGGTGAGGGTGCCGTCCACATCGAAGCCCATGAGCTGGAGGTCTGCGGCGGCTTGTTTGGCTGGGGGTTTAATGAGTGCCGGAGCCATTACACCACCTTGGCTTCGAAGAGGTCATGGAAGTTGAGGGCCCCAACGATGTTTTTGTTGTTGTCGGTGACCACCACTTGGCTGATGTGACACACCTCCATGAGGCGAACCGCTTCAACAGCAAGTTTGTCCGGGGAAATTGATTTGGGGGCCGTGTTCATCACTTCGGAGACCAGCAGACCTCGAAGATCTAGCCCTTGTTCAATCAGGCGACGCAAATCACCGTCGGTGAATACGCCCTGCAGCTTGCCATCCGGCCCCGCAACGGCAGTCATGCCCAAACCTTTTTTGGTGATTTCGAGTATGGCCTGGGACAGCGAAGCACCTGGGGACACCACTGGCACACGTTCGCCCTTGCGCATCACATCGCTGACATGCGTGAGCAGCTTGCGGCCAAGGCTGCCACCTGGGTGTGAAAGCGCGAAATCTTCCTCGGAAAACCCCCTCGCTTTGAGCACAACCACGGCCAATGCATCGCCCATGGCCAAAGCCGCAGTGGTGCTGGCGGTTGGGGCTAGGTTAAGAGGACAAGCCTCTTTGTCGACACCACAGTCCAGCACCAAGTCGGCTTGGCGTGCCAAGGCCGAATCGAGTTTGCCTGTCATCGCGACAATTTTGGCCCCCCGCCGGGCAATTGCGGGGAGCACAGCAACCAGTTCTTCGGTGTTGCCGGAGTTAGACAGTGCAATTACCACATCATCTTGCGTAATCATGCCCAAATCGCCATGAGAGGCCTCGGTGGCGTGAACGAAAAAGGATGGAGTGCCGGTGCTTGCGAATGTGGCTGCAATTTTTTTGGCGATCAGGCCAGATTTGCCTACACCAACCAAAATAACTCGGCCTGTGCAGGCAAGAATGGCCTTGGCTGCAGATTCAAACGCATCGCCGAGTCGGTCGGCTAGCGCGGCAACAGCCTGTGCTTCAATATTCAGCGCTTCTCTGGCCATGGCCAAAAAATCACGATTCTCTAGGTTTGACGGCGTTTGCGACATGGTGGACCCTGATAGACTTTCAGCGATGCTGTGCTTGTGACAGTCTGGTTTTCCGGGCAGTATAGCAAAGTGCGTGCCAATCCACTTCACTTCTTAAGCATTCAACGTGCCCAACGCTTTAGAGCTTTCGCTGATCCTGATGCTGGTCGCCGTTTTGGCGGTGTCGCTGTTTCGCCACTGGAAGTTGCCAGCCATGTTGGGCTATCTGTTTGCAGGCACACTGATTGGCCCATACTCCTTGGGCATTGTTCCCGATGCCCCAGAAACCCGCCATCTTGCCGAGTTTGGCGTTGTGTTTCTGATGTTTTCTATCGGGCTGGAGTTTAGTCTTCCCAAGTTGCATGCCATGCGGCGTGTGGTGTTTGGGCTGGGGCTGGCGCAGGTGTTGTTGACCATTCTCGGTGTGTTGGCACTGGGCTGGTTGATCGGTTTTTTCACGCCCATTCCTATGTCCATGGCCTTTGTACTGGCGGGTGCTGCAGCCATGTCGTCTACTGCCATTGTGAGCAAGTTGCTGGCGGAGCGTTTGGAACTTGACTCACCCCACGGTCGGCAGGTGATGGGCATCTTGCTTTTTCAGGATCTGGCGGTGGTGCCGTTGTTGATTATTATTCCAGCCCTTGCACAAGACTCTGGAGATTTGTCTGTCACCTTGAGCTTGGCGGTTATGAAAGCTGCATTGGTGCTGGGTTTGATGCTCGTGTTTGGCCAGCGCATGATGAATTGGTGGATGACCTTCGTGGCGCGCAGCAAATCCCAAGAGCTGTTTGTTCTGAATGTACTCTTGATCACGTTGGGGTTGGCCTGGCTCACCGAACTGGCAGAACTCTCTTTGGCACTTGGCGCCTTCGTGGCGGGTATTTTGATTGCAGAGACCCAATACAAGCATCAGGTGGAAGAAGACATCAAACCGTTTCGCGATGTGTTGCTTGGTTTGTTTTTCGTAACAACCGGTATGCTGCTTAATCCCCAAGTGGTTTTACAAAACTGGTATTGGGTTATTTTGCTAACCGTGTTCCCGGTACTGGCCAAGGGCGCGTTGATTGCCATACTGGCCAGGCTATTTGGGGCCAACAGCGGCACAGCCATGCGCACGGGTATTTACCTTGCTCAGGCCGGAGAGTTTGGGTTCGTTTTGTTGGCGAACACTGGTTCTGCTGGTTTTGGATTGGTGCCCGACCCGTGGTTGCAAACCATCTCGGCCAGCATGGTGTTATCCATGCTGGCAGCGCCTTTCATGATTCAACATGCCGATCGGATTGTGCTCCGTTTTTCTAGCCAGGAATGGCTTCAAAAATCCTTGGAGCTGCATCAAATTGCCCAGAAAAGTCTCGCCACGCAACGCCATGTATTGATCTGTGGTTTTGGTCGCAGTGGCCAGCATTTGGCGCGTCTATTGGACAGGGAAGACCTCGATTATGTGGCACTTGATCTTGATCCGGACCGCATTCGGGAAGCCACAGCCGCAGGGGATTCCGTGGTGTTTGGGGACGCTGCCAAGCGTGAAACCTTGGTTGCTGCTGGCCTGCTGCGGGCTTCCTGCGTGGTTGTGACATTTGCAGATTTTAAGGCAGCAGAAAAGGTGTTGTTGGCGGTGCGAGCCCTGGCACCGAATGTGCCTGTGGTTGTGCGTACTTATGACGAGAGCGATTTAGAAAAGCTGACGGCTGCAGGGGCCACCGAAGTGGTGCCTGAAATTTTGGAGGGCAGTTTGATGTTGGGTTCCCAGGCTCTCATGCTGCTGGGTGTCCCAGTGTCTCGGGTTGTCAAACAAATTAGAAGTATTCGTGAGTCCCGCTATCAGATGTTTCGTGGGGTGTTTCGCGGCGTGGACGATGAAGCCGACACCCCTGAAAATCAATGGGTGAGATTGCATTCGGTGTTTGTAGAGCCTGGTGCTTCTGGGGTTGGTAAATCTCTTCAGGAGTTGGGTTTGTTGGACCTGGATGTGGAGGTCAATGCCATACGCCGACGGGGCATTCGGGGTGGAGATCCTTCCCGGGAAACCCGCCTGGAGGCGGGTGATATCCTGGTTCTTAAGGGCCAACCAGATGCGTTGGCACAAGCTGAAAGCCTGGTCCTGGGACGGCGCATGCAGGGTGGTTAGTCCCTGTGGCGTGAGGCGTTCGTTTTATTGCAGGAAGTAATACGCCGTGCAAGGTTGACCGTCGGCTTCATTCCATGCGTTGTTGGTTGTGCATAGTGCAACCTCTGTGCTGTCCACTTGCAAAGTTCCTCGGAGTGGGTTGCCGTCGTCAAGTTTGCGATCGAGTTCGGCCAGTTGGGCAACCGGAACAGATTGGCCGATACGGATTGCAAGCGTGTTTTCTACGCTGTCTGGGCCTTCATACAGGTGACTGACACGGTACTCTTCTCCAAACTGGTTTGCCATGAACTGTGAGCGGGTGCAGGCCAGTGTGTTTTCTGTTTCAGCTTGAAAGTTGCCTTGGATAAAACCGGCCTCCTGAAGATGCTGGAACACTTGGCACTCCTCGTCGCCTTCTATCAGGCCGTTGCCATTGCCTGCAAAGTTGCCGAGTCCTGCAGCCTGCACAGCGATGAAGTCGCCTGGCATTGCTGCGTAACGCGATTGAAATGCTGCGAAGGCGGTCTCAAGCGCCGACAGGTCAGCGATGGTGGATTGTACGCGTGCACTGTTCAACAGTTCTCGTCCTTTTAATACACCACCTGCGAGTATGGCGAGTACAGCCAACGCAATGGCCAATTCCAAGAGTGAGAATCCGGATTGAGATTTGTTTGTCATGGTGTTGTTCCTGAGAGTGTGTGAAGGCTGCCTCGTTGTAACCAAAGCCAACTCAGTCTTTCAAAAGAAAGCCAGGCTGGATTGTTTTGGGGCAGGTTTGGGTTGATAAAAAATTGAGCTGTGCGTGCTTGGTTGATCGTGTCATGTGGGGCGATCAGAACCAGCACTGCACTGATGCTGTGGGTGGCCAACCCACCGCAGCCAGTTTCATGGGCAGGTGGCAGGGGTTCCAGCCCGTTGTGCAGGCACAGGTGCAATGCAGGCAAGGGGCCATCCCCGATCGATTGCCCCGCCGTGATTGGTGCATAAACCACTTCGCCCAATTGAGGCAGGCTGAGGAGGGAGAGTGGGTGGTCGGTGGTGAGGCTGTGCGCAGCAGGAGCCCCTGCTGAGGATAGGCTGGCTGTCACCATGCGCCATGCGTGGTGGCTGGTTGGAAGGCCAAGGGATGCATTGGGCAACCAGCCAGCATATTGGCTGCATTGGCCATTGCTGAGTCGACTCTCGGCCCCGTTGGCTTGTGTGGCAGGGCAGGGCAGCCGCCCTCGTGCGAGCACGAACCCTTCCAGATGGCTGGTGATTTTTTGGAGTTCCGATTTGTTCCGGGCGTCGCTTTGCTGTGCTTGTTGCGCAAACAGGGCGCGCTGAACCGAGATGAGGACCATGGCTCCAATCGCAAGCGCGAGCGCAAGTTCAAGCAAGGCGACGCCCAGCGCATATTGTTGCGTTCTCATGGTGCCGGCACTCCAACGAGCTGCACATTCACTTGATTTTCGGCACCCAACCCAATGCGGGTGTCGGGCAGGCGGTTCAGTGTGCTGATTGGCCATCCGAAGGTGCAGTCGCAGCTTTGGCCAGGCAGTGCGCTCAAAGGACACGCTTGGATTGCCACTGGTTGACAGGCGCGATTGTGTCCCGGAGCAGGCAAATATCGGGCAACTGGCCATTGGCTTTGCAATTGTGCTGTGCCTTGAAAAACACAAGCCTGTCCTGTTGAACTGGTACAGCGGGAGGTTTGTGGTGGGCCTGGGTTGGTGGTGCAGTGCGATTGACCAGAGGCGCAATGCGCATGCGATACCCATTGGCCGCCTTGATTCGCGCATTGGCAGGTGCAGCGCGTGCGCGTGCATCGGCAACTGCAACCTGAATCGATGGGTTGCCACAGCGATGGTGCCAAGTTGACTAAATATTCATGGTTTTGTGCCCAGTGAATTGCTGGGGGTAACAGGCGCTGGTGCAGGTGTACGGTGTGTGCAATTTCTTGGGCATGGCGACGCCCCAGATTGGCCTGCAAATCACGCACGCTGATTAGAACGTATGGCGCCTCAACTTGCATGGTGTGTGGCCCCAGGGCCTCGATGCGGTGAGCTATTACAGCGGCCACGTTTGGGTGGGTTGTGCCATCGGCAAGCACCGTGAGGGCCGGCAAAGAAAAATCAACCCACTGACTCCAGCCCAAGGTGTTGGGTTGAATGAGTTGAGTCGACACGGCGTATTGCCAAGATTTTTCGGGGCCCGATTGTTGCGCATTGTAGGGCAGTGCCAATCCGGGGTTCAGGTAATTAATCCGTGCCACTGCTTGTCCCGGTAGCCAGCCCCAATTGCGGTTTAAACACGTGGTTTGGGAAGGGCCGTTGGAAAAGCGTGCAGGGCACGGCATATGCCCTGCTTGCGTATGGCTATTGAGGCCTTGCCGAGTGGCAAAAGCGAGTAGGGCTGAACTTGCAGCGGCTAGGCTTTGCTGCTGCTCTACAGAGTTGGTCACATGATAAAAAATCTGCTGTGTTTCTTTGCTGCTGGTTTGTTGTGCTGCTATGAATAGCAGCATGCAAAAGAAAAGCATCAAGGGCATGGCGTGTCCGCGCTGTGTAAGCAGTCGGATCATGGTCTACTGCTCCAGCGAGCGTTTTTTGCATCAAAATGGACTCGACCGTGCGGCAGGTCAACCCATCCCGCCACCTCGGGGGGTAATGTTGTGTCGGATGTTTCTTGCCCCACTGATTTTGCGCCTCTAAGCTCACTCTGCACTGCGCTGCCTGGAGTTAGCAAATCATGCAATGGAATGTTGATTGAATGCAGATTTGCAGCGGCACCGCTTGTGCTGAAACCTGCACATTGCCATTCGTAGTAGGTTTGACTCACGGCGATGCGGCAAAACCCGGTCGACATGGCATGAGTGGCCCACCAGTCTTGCAGGGCTTGCCAGGCGTCTTTTTCAGATTCATGTCGCCCACTTTGTTGCACCGATTCAAACCCTACGTGTGGCATCGCAGACTGGGTGATTTGATGCGTGCGGATGGTGTTTGAGCGATGCTGACTCAACATGCCCGAGGCTTGCTCATTAAACCAATCCATCAATAGCAGTGTTATGAGTGCCAAGAGAGTCAGGTCGAGCACCCAGCACAAGTGGCGGCTCACGCGCAGATGTTTTTCGAGGTTCATGGCTTGACGGGGGAGCAGACAGCCTGCAATGTGTCGGGGGTGGATAAGGCGCAGCCTTTGGGTAACCTTTTTCTTGGGCGTTCCAAGGTCACTTGTGTATGCACCTCGCCCGATGTGTTCCATGTCCAAGCGAGTGAAGTGAGATTGGCCCGTTCGTCCTTGCCAAATTTTTGCAATTGCGCAACCCAGGCCTGCCAGTCCACCGCGTTTTGCTGTGCTTGCTTGTTGGTGTGGTCACTCGTCGCGTGCCTCGACATTTTGGTCAGAGTTATTTCACTCTTTGCGCGAATGGAGTGATTGGTCGCGAGCATGGTGATGCCCATGGTAAAAAGTGCAGAAAGGATGGCAATTCGGATTGGACGGTGGCGAGGATTTGGGCGCGTGTACCAGTGCGCGTGCAACGCCAATTGTTGACCGATGGAGACTGGGCCTTCGGCGCTCATGCACCTGAGCAAGGCTGCGCACTCATGGTAAGACATTCTTACCAAGGCATGGCTGAAGTCTGGCGTTTCATCCAGCGATTTGCAGGCCATCATCCGGGGCGTTTTTCCCATGCGTTTACAGGCTTCGATCCAATCGTCATGGGCCGCCAAATGTGGTGTGGAAATCATCCGTTTGGGGTGATCTGCAATGCCTACCCAATGGTCATGTTTGTCGGCAATGTGATGAACTGGTGTTGCTGGTAGTCCGATTGTGACCGTGGTGTCGCCTTGCGCGAGGCTTGCAAGTGCCAAGGCGCTGTCACGGAATTCTGTAAATGGCATGCGTAAGTTGGATAAGCGCATGTTCATCAAACCTTTCAGCTGAATCACTTGCACATCTTTTTCCTGGCCTGCTTTGGCAAAAATAAGCCAGTGATCTGGTTCACGCGCTGTAGTCACATTGCCCCCAAGTTTGCATACAGTGGAGCAATGTGTGTTTGGTAGGCCACCACGAGAACAATAGCGCTTGCACCAAGAGCCAGTGGTGGCAAGGTGAGCTGAAGTCGCTGAATGCATCGACTCGCTCGAAGGTCATAAACTTTCGCTGCAAGAAAGAAACAAGCAGCCATGTTGCCCGTGTGTTCCACCATACGCGCTTGCCGGGTCATGAATGCGGGGGCACCGGCTTGTTCCATCGCCTCGCTCAGGCGCATACCCAGCACAACAAATCTAGACACTTGACTCAAAAATAAATTCAAGGCCTGGGTGTTGCCGTGCCGTGGTTTGAGGGCCTGGACGATGTCGATTCCGGCATCCAGCTCGCAGGCCATCAGATGAAAGTGGGCTGCTAGATGCAAATCTGGTCTTGGGTCAATCCGCTTGTTGTGCAGGAGGTTTTGGGGAGGTTTGGTGTAGTTGATGAACCAAGCAAGCAATAAAACCGTCGCCCCTCCTCCCATGAGATATTCCGCCCAGTTGAATGACGAGTGGAGCGGGCCTGTTGGAGTTGCGCCTGCACCCACGGCGAGGTTGGCCATGAAAAGCCAGCAAGCCAGGCTCAGCAGCAGTACGAACACTGGGTAGATGAGGCTTCGGATCAGTTGCTGCTGGGAGTCTGAGGTTTTTGCCCATCTGGCAAGCTGGGTATCCAGTGCGTGCGTCAAATTGCCCGATGCTTGAGCACACTGCAGTGCGGTGAGCACAGGCAAGGGCAAATCCTTCACGCCCATGCTAAATGCTTGCACCATCTCCATCCCGGATTCGAGACTTTGCTGGACCAATCGAAGCGATTCAGAAATTCGATTGCTGGAATTGGAGGCTTGCAATTCTCTGCTTACTTGCAAGGCGTCTATCGCACTCATCCCCACGCGATTGAGTTCGGCCCAGTGCCTCATCCATTCGCGCCATTCTGCCCCGGAATCGTGAAACTTAATCCACATCAAGATCTCCTTTCAAGGGTAGATGTGTGCCGATTTCTCTCAGGCTGCTGAGTGTTGTGCGTTGACATTTTGGTATGTGCCCAAGCCACACCGATTGGGCTTGTAAGCGTCGGTTTTGCCCGGGTGCACTTGGTAATAGCCGCTGTGCAGTGATGCCGTTCAGACAGTTCATGAGGCTAGGTAGAGATACTGCCAACTCGGATAGCCTGCACAGCGTGCCTAGACAGTCTGCCGCATGAATGGACGCAAGCACACGGTGCCCGGTGAGTGCGGCGTGCAAGGTCAGTTCGGCAGTGGCCTTGTCGCGGATTTCACCCACAAGAATGGTGTCGGGATCCTGGCGCATCAGTGAACGCAAACCACCCGCGAAGTCCAGATGAGGAAGCCGGGAGAGGTCGGTTTGTAACGCATCTGGATTCACAATTTCGACAGGGTCTTCCAGGGTGGCGATGCGGCCTGCTTTGTTTCCCAGTGCACCAAGCATGGCGTGAAGCGTGGTGGTTTTGCCGCTTCCCGTGGGGCCGGCCACCAGCACCAGTCCGCTGCTTGGTTGCAGCATTTGTTCAATGTCTGCCTGCACTGCCGCACAAAACCCAAGCGACTCCAAAGGCCAGTGCTGTTGACGGGTCAGCAGGCGGATTACCATGTTTTCGCCGTGTAGGCTGGGGTGACATGCCAGGCGCAGTTCGGCTTGTGGCAAGCTGATTCGACCATCCTGTGGTCGCCTGGACTCCGCGATATTCATTTTGCCTGCGGCCTTGAACGTTTGCACCAGGCTTCTGCCCTGGTCTGTGCGTAGCGGTTTGCATGGAAGGATGTGCCCGTGGCAGCGTATGCGAACGGAGTAGTGATCGTGTTCCGGTGTGAGGTGGAGGTCCGAGGTGTGCCTTTCGATTAGGGCCTGCACAAGACTCTCTATGCCGTCGATGGTCAGCGATTCAATGTCAAGAGTCGTCATTGCTTGGCTTGCCTGTGTTGGGTGCTGATCAGTGCCTTGACAGGCAACAGTGGTAGGTCGCACTCCAGCGTTGCGCAGCGCTGCGTTGCCGAATCAAGCCATTCGCTGGCCTCATGCAGTTTGGCCTCGCTTGCCCAAAGCAGAGACAGGTTGTAAGCAGGTTCTGGTGCTCTTGGATACGCTTCGTGCAAGAGTTGTAGCAATGTGGCGGATTCGTCCACTTGTTGGTTTTGATAAAGCAGAAGCGCGAAACCCAGCTGGCGTTCAAGCTCGTTGTGACTGCCCTGTATGGCTGGCGGCGGCAAGGCAGACGACCGTGGAATTGGCGCAGGTGCGTCTACGCTGCTTGCTTTGAGCAGGATGACGAGTTCAATGTGATTGCTTTCCCGTGTGATGCTTTGAGTGATTGTGTTTAGGGCGTCTGGTGATCCCGGTATACCGCGCTCCAGATTGCGATTTTCTTGCTGTCGCAAGCCGCCCAGTAGCGCCATCTCACCGCTGCGAAGGCGCAGGATGGACTCCAGTTCGCGTGTCTGAATTTCTGGCACCTCGCTCACGATGTCCAGTTGTTTGAGTGCTGGATTCGGATCGCGAACAAATCCAACAATTCGACTCAGGGTGGGGCGAACGCGCAGTTGGATGGTTTGATCTTCCGAAATCTGTGGGGTCACTGTCATTAAAAATCCCACCGGCACTGTTTGTACTTGCGTTGTGAAGGTTGAAAATGCAGGGCTATTGAGCGTCGGTGCACTGGTCTGAACGTCTGTGGTGAAGTACACACGGTTGTCGATCACCTTGAGAACAGCGGGTTGTTGGTTCATGGTGACCACCCGTGGAGAAGAAAGCACCGATGCTTTGCCAAACTCCTCGAGCAAGCGCAGCACGATGCTGGCGTCACTGTTGGTGGTTGTTTTTCCAATGTGCAGCAGCGTTCCTGTGGTGCCTGTATTTAAACCTTGAACAGCCAAGCCTGCCCGCAAGCCATTCTGGCGTAGTACGTTCCAGTCGATGCCCCGCTCGTACCGCTCATTCAAGGTGATTTCAGTGATCACGGCCTCAATCACAATTTGTCGGTTTACGCGCACTTGTAACTGGTCTAGCCACTGAACCACGCGTTGGTGCTCCGCCGGCGTGGCTAGCACGGCGATGCTTGCAGATTCCGGGTGCACAATCACTTGGCCAGACCGATACTCCTTGCGGGTTGTGGTGACGTCGCTTCGCTGCGTGTCCATTGCAGTTGCGCTAAGCCGCTCGGGCCGCGTGGCCCGTTGAGGCGTGTTTCGGCGTGAAGCGAAATTGCGGTCTTGCACTTCATTGACTTGCCGTTCGCGCGTGGTCACCTCGTTCTGTTTGGCTGCAGCACCTATCAGTTGCTCAATTTGCAGGGCAATGTTTTGCCAAATATCGTGGGTTTGGTTGTTGATCAATGTGAGCTCTGAGCGGTTGCCTGTCTCGTTGCGCAGCGGGAGGTCCCGGTGGGCATTTGAAATGGCCGAGCTCAAGCTGGAGCTGTCTGTCATGTTTCTGCTGGTGGCCAGATAATCGAGGTGATAAATCCGTAATTCATCCGTCTGGCAACGCATCAGGAGCTGTTTGCCCTGCATTGAGATGCTCGAGTTGCTCTGGTGTTGAAGGCTCTCTGTGATTTGTTGAATTGTCATGTCCTGTCCGACAAGACTCACTCTCGCCTCGCCACAGGCGTCCATGTCGTAGCCAACCCGAAGTTCCTTGGCCAGCAGTTCTAGTACATGGCTGGCGGGAATCTGTTCGAGTCGAAGTGAGAATGTCTGAGGATGACTTAGCCAAGATTTTTGCCGATGCTGCACCTTGTCCACCCAAAACGAGGCGTTTATTTGAATATTCGGGGGCGTTGTTGGTTGGTTTGGCGATGAGGTGGCGGGGGTGATTTGGCTTGGGTTTGCACATCCGGCCAAACAGGCGATGAGGCACCATAAAATCGGCTTTGACATGCGATGTGGTCCCCCAAGGGCAAAATAAAGAGGAGCCTGATGTTAATTTGAGGAAACCAAAACCATGCTTTCTGGTCATCCTGCAGGAGTGAAGCCATCACCATTTGGATGGTGTGCGTTGGTTTAATGCCAAGGCCGGCAGCCAGTGGTGTGCCTTCGAGGTACAATAGGGGCCAACCCCAAACAGCCACCATAGGAGCCCCAATGGGCTTTGTTGCAGAACTGAACAACGTCGATTTCGGCTACGGTGATCGCCTGATCCTCCAAAACATTTCCTTGCGCATACCCAAAGGCAAGGTGGTGTCGGTCATGGGGGGGTCTGGGTCTGGTAAGACCACGCTGCTGCGCCTGATGTGTGGCCAGTACCCGGTCAACCAAGGGAGCATTTCCGTGCTGGGGCAAAACATGGTTAAACCAGTCACCTCGGATTTGTATGCCTTTCGCAAGCGGATTGGTGTGCTCTTTCAGTTTGGTGCACTGTTCACCGATTTGAGTGTGTTCGACAACGTTGCATTCCCGCTGCGCGAGCACAGCGACCTGCCCGAGTCGGCAATCCGCGATCTGGTGTTGCTCAAACTGCACGCGGTGGGTTTGCGTGGTGCTAGCCACCTCATGCCCTCTGAAATTTCGGGTGGTATGAGTCGACGTGTGGCCCTGGCGCGTGCTGTGGCGCTTGATCCCGAGCTTATTTTTTATGACGAACCCTTCGCTGGGCTGGATCCTATCTCCCTTGGCATCACCGCCAATCTTATTCGCACGCTCAACGATGCACTGGGCGCCACATCGGTCGTGGTTACCCATGACATTCACGAGTCTTTTGCCATCAGCGATCATGTGATTGTGATTGCAAATGGGCGAGTGCTTGCGGAGGGTGCCCCCAAAGATGTGGAGAAAGATCCAGATCCATACGTGCAGCAGTTCATTCGAGGTCTGCCAGAAGGGCCAGTGAAGTTTCATTACCCGGCGACTGATCTTGAAAAGGATTTTGCATGAACCCAGTGATACTCATTTCCAGATTGGGTTCGGCAACGGTCGGCACCATTGCTGGCTTGGGTGTATTTGCCCGGTTTGTACTCAACTTGTTTGTTTTGTTGCCCAAGTCCCTTTTGCGGCCTCGTCTCATCATCGACCAGGTCCATTTCATCGGCAATTATTCGTTGGTGATTATTGTGGTGTCGGGCTTGTTTGTGGGCTTTGTACTTGGTTTGCAAGGGTATTACACGCTGAACCGTTATGGTGCCGAGCAGGCACTTGGCCTGTTGGTGGCGCTGTCTTTGGTGAGGGAGCTTGGTCCGGTGGTCTCTGCCCTTTTGTTCGCCGGGCGTGCGGGCACCTCTCTCACCGCAGAGATTGGCCTGATGAAAGCCGGAGAGCAACTCACCGCCATGGAAATGATGGCTGTGGATCCCAAGGCACGTATTTTGGCACCCCGGTGGGTGGCTGGGCTTGTGTCGATGCCCATCTTGGCCGCGTTGTTCAGTGCGGTTGGCATCATTGGCGGGTATGTGGTCGGGGTCTTGTTGATTGGTGTGGATTCAGGTGCCTTCTGGTCGCAGATGCAGGCGGGCGTGGATGTGCGCAATGACATTTTGAACGGGGTCATCAAAAGCATGGTATTCGGCGTGGCTGTTAATGCAATCGCCTTGTATGAGGGGTATTCCTGTCAGCCCACACCAGAGGGCGTGTCCCGGGCCACCACCCGCACGGTGGTGATCTCTTCACTCACTATTTTGGGGCTTGATTTCGTGCTCACGGCCTTGATGTTCAGCATTTAAAACGGATAGCTAAGATGAAAAAGACTGCAGTGGATTTTTGGGTGGGCCTGTTCGTATTGATCGGTGCTCTTGCCTTGGTGTTTCTCGCCTTGCAAGCGGGCAACTTGAGTTCATTCACCACAGGTGCGCAATACCGAGTCACCGCCGAGTTCGACAACATTGGCGGATTGAAGCCGCGTGCCCCGGTCAAAAGTGCAGGTGTTACTGTGGGGCGTGTTGCAAACATCACCTTAGATCCAGTGACATTCCGGGCAGTCGTGGCACTGGATTTGCAAGAGGGGTTTGAATTCCCCAAAGACTCTTCAGCTAGAATCTTGACCTCGGGGCTGCTTGGTGAGCAGTATGTAGGGATTGAAGCGGGCGGTGATCTCGAAAACTTGGAAGGTGGCCAAAAATTTGCCCGTACCCAGTCGGCTGTGGTGTTGGAAAATCTGATTAGCCAGTTCTTGTTTAGCAAGGCTTCTGAGGGTGGGCCCGAGAAGCAATAAGGGGATAGCGGTGATGCCTTCTTTTACATACAAGTTATTGCTGGCAACAGGTGTGCTGGCCATGGGTACGGCTTGCACAAGCATGCGTGCCCCGTCCGAATCGGATCCACTGGAAGGGTTAAATCGTTCCGTGGATGGATTTAACCAGGTGGTGGATCAGGTGGCCCTCAAGCCGTTGGCCAAGGGGTACAACGCAGTTACTGCGCCAGAGGTGCAAACTGTTATTGGTAACTTTTTTAGCAACCTAGACGACATCACGGTGGCCTTCAACAATTTGCTACAAGGCAAGCCACGGGAGGCCGGCAGTGACGTAGCACGCTTTGCAATCAACACCACCATTGGTATTGTTGGTTTGGCAGACCCCGCCACTGAGTTGGGTTTTCAGAAGCATGATGAAGATTTCGGGCAAACCCTGGGTGTGTGGGGTGTTGGCTCCGGACCTTACCTCGTGCTGCCCTTTTTTGGTCCAAGCACATTCAGAGACGCACCAGCCCGTGTTGTCGACGCGCCGCTAGATCCTTTGTACCACTATGACGACGTGCGTGCTCGCAACAGCTTATTTGTGGTCAATGCCATTCACACGAGAGCCAAACTGTTGCCAGCCACTGATTTGGTGGACCGCGTTGCGCTTGATAAGTATGCATTTGTGCGGGATGCCTACCTCAAGCGCCGTGCGAGCTTGATTCGAGATGGTGCGCCAGATCCGAACGAGCAGCGCGATCTGGAGGACCTGGACGAGGGCGCAAGCACTTGGGTGCCAGCAACCACACCACCGTTTAAAACGGCACTTTCTGTGTACACCCCTGTCCAACACCCCAATGTGCCTGCAGACCTGGCGCAGAGCGAACGAGCCCGGGCCAGGCTGGGCTTGGTCAACCCCTGAACCAAGCGGGGCGTTTTTATACAACAGTCAATAACACTGGACGAGTCATGAATCGAGTAGCAAACATTGTTTTGAAATGGACCGCCGCCCTGGCCTTTGGCTTGGGTGCGCTGTCTTCCCCGGGTTTGGCCCAAGATGCGCCGGCCAACGAATTTGTCGAGAAGTTCAGCAACGAGGTGCTCAACGAGATCAAGGCTCGCAAGCAAGAGCTGGTGAGCGACCCCAAGAAGCTGGATGCACTGATCGACCAAAAGGTGATGCCCAACGTCAACTTCCGCAAGATGACCCAGCTTGTGGTTGGCCGTCCATGGCGCGAGGCCACGCCAGAGCAGCGGGAAGCCATCATCAAGGAGTTTCGTACTTTGTTGGTCAAAACTTACTCGGGTGCGTTGTCGCAAGTGGGTGACCAAACCCTGCAAGTGGATCGCTTGCGTGCACGCCCAGAGGACACGGATGTGATTGTGAACAGCCGAGTGATCCAAAAGGGTGCCCCCCCTGTGGATTTGGCCTACCGTGTTGAGAAGAAAGACGGCAAATGGCTGATTTATGATTTGAGCGTATTGGGCCTTTGGTTGGTGGATTCCTACAAAGCCCAGTTTGCGCCCGTCCTCACCAGCTCGGGAGTCGATGGCCTCATTCAGACCCTCAAAGCCAAGAACGCCCAAGGCTGACATGAAGATTTCCGCTGATCAAATCACAGTCAAGAATGGGAGTAAGGTGATTGCTGAAGTCACCCAGGCCGTGCGCCAGGGTGACTGTGTCATCGATTTTTCGGCAGTCAAACACATTGATTCCACCGCGATTGCGGTGCTGTTGGCTGCCAAGCGGGTGTTAAAAACCGACAAATCCCTCCAACTGCAACATGCACCGCGCCAACTCCAAAGCTTGATTGCTGCCTACGGGGTACAATCTCTTTTTTCCTAATTGTTGGCGGGCCTTGGCCCGGCGCTTGCGGTCATGCCTGTTGCCCTAGAGCTCAGCTCGGTCTCTAAATACTTTGGTGATTTTCGCTCCCTACACGACGTGAGTTTGTCCGTGCAAGAGGGGGAGTTTTTCGCGCTTTTGGGCCCCAACGGCGCCGGCAAAACCACGCTGATTAACATCATCGCCGGTTTGAGCCGTGCCTCCAGCGGCACAGCGAAGATCATGGGCCACGATGTGGTGGGCGACTTCCGCCGGGCCCGCCGAAGCATTGGCATTGTGCCTCAAGAGCTGGTGTTCGATCCTTTCTTTTCAGTGCGCGAAACTTTGCGGTTTCAGTCTGGCTATTTTGGGATCAAAAAGAACGACGACTGGATTGACGAGCTGCTGCACTCGCTCGCTTTGGCTGACAAAGCCGACAACAACATGCGTACCCTCTCTGGGGGCATGAAGCGACGCGTGATGGTGGCTCAAGCCCTGGTGCACAAGCCGCCAGTGATCATACTGGACGAACCCACCGCCGGGGTGGATGTGGAATTGCGCCAAACCCTGTGGAAGTTTATTGCGGGGCTAAACCAAAAAGGCCACACCATCCTGTTGACCACCCATTACCTCGAAGAGGCGGAAACCCTCTGTAATCGAATTGCCATGCTGAAAAAGGGTGAGATCCTCACGGTCGATACCACGCCAAACTTGCTCAAGATGCACGCCAGCCAAACGCTGACATTGCAACTCAATGGGGTGTTGCCCGAAAAACTTCGCCCCCAAGTGCTCAAAGCCGAAGTGAGTCAGGGCCGATACACCCTGGCTCTGGCTGCGCCTTCCGACATAGAAGGCATATTGGCCCTTTGCCGCCAAGACCAACTGGACGTGCTGGATTGCGCCATTGAGAAGCCCGATCTGGAAGAGGTTTTTGTTCAACTCATGTCGGGGAATACGCAATGACCGGCTGGCAAACCCTGTTCAAAAAAGAAATTCTGAGGTTTTGGAAAGTGAGTTTTCAGACCGTGTTGGCCCCAGTGGTCACGGCTTTGCTGTACCTCATGATTTTCTCTCATGTGTTGGATGGCAAGGTTGAACCTTACCCTGGCGTGGGGTATGCCGCATTCTTGGTGCCTGGTTTGGTGATGATGTCGGTGTTGCAAAACGCTTTTGCCAACTCATCCTCCAGCCTGATTCAATCCAAAATCACGGGCAACTTGGTGTTTGTGCTGCTGCCGCCCCTGTCGCATCTGGAGTTCTTCTCTGCTTATGTGTTGGCCTCGGTGGCACGCGGGCTGGCCGTGGGGCTTGGGGTGTTGCTGGTTACTGTTGCTTTTGTGGGCTTGCATGTGCACAACCCGGCATGGATTTTGGTTCATGCCTTGGTGGGCTCGGCCTTGTTGGGCACCATGGGCGTGATTGCGGGCATTTGGGCGGAAAAATTTGACCAGCTGGCCGCCTTCCAGAATTTCATCATCATGCCTGCCACCTTCCTGTCGGGGGTGTTTTATTCCATTCACTCCCTGCCCGCAGTGTGGCAAACGGTGTCCCATTTCAATCCTTTTTTCTATCTTATCGATGGCTTTCGCTATGGTTTTTTTGGTGTAAGCGACGTCAGCCCCTGGTTCAGCCTGGCGGTGGCCCTGGTCGCGTGGGCAGTTCTTACCGCCGTTGCGTTGCGCATGGTGGTCTCGGGCTATAAATTGAGGGGATAATAGTGCTGTTGAATCAAAAGGATAGGAAAAATCATGTTGTTGCCTGAAACCGTGCGCGGCTATATTGCGCAAGGCTTGAATTGTGAACACCTCGAAGTGAGTGGCGATGGCCAGCATTTCGAGGCCGTGATTGTGTGTAAGGCGTTTGAGGGTTTGCGCCCCATTGCCCGTCACCAAAAGGTGTATGCAGTGCTGGGTGACCGGATGCGCGAAGAAATTCACGCCCTGTCGATGAAAACATGGACGCCCGCCGAGTGGGCACAAAACAAAGCGTAAAGGATTCCCGGTTCAATGGATTCATTTCTGGTTCGTGGTGGCAACACCCTGCACGGCGAGGTGTCGGTGTCGGGTGCGAAAAACGCGGCATTGCCCATTTTGTGTGCGAGCTTGCTGACAGCCGACCCCGTTCGGGTGGGCAACGTGCCGCGCTTGCGTGACATCAACACCTGCCTGCGCCTGCTGGGCTCCATGGGTGTGCAGTGTTTCTGGCATGGCGAGAATGAGTTGGCCTTGCGTGCGGAAGAGATTTCAGAGCCAGTTGCCAGTTACGACCTGGTGAAAACCATGCGCGCCAGCATTTTGGTGTTGGGTCCTTTGGTGGCCCGTTTCGGCGAAGCCAGTGTAAGTCTGCCGGGGGGCTGCGCCATTGGTCAGCGCCCTGTGGACCAGCACATCAAGGGCTTGCAGGCCATGGGGGCGGAAATCCACATTGAAAAAGGTTATATTCACGCCAAGGCCAAGCGCCTGAAAGGTGCACGCATTGTGACCGACATGGTCACCGTGACTGGCACCGAAAACCTCATGATGGCCGCAGCCCTGGCCGATGGCACCACCATCATTGAAAACGCTGCTCGCGAACCCGAGGTGGTGGATTTGGCCCACATGTTGCTGAAAATGGGTGCACGCATCGAGGGAATCGGCACCGACACGATTGCCGTGCATGGCGTAGAAAAATTGACTGGGTGCGATTACACCGTGATGCCTGACCGCATTGAAGCGGGCACCTTTTTGTGCGCAGTGGCGGCCTGTGGTGGCGACATTGTTCTGAACAACGCCGATGCACCCAGCATGGACGCAACGCTTGAGAAGCTGCGCGCGGCCGGTTTAAAGATTGAGGTGGAAGGTCAGAGAATCCGTGCGAGCATGCAAGGTCGACCCAAAGCCGTGGGCGCACGCACGGCCCCGTTTCCGGGTTTTGCCACCGACATGCAGGCACAGCTCATGGCGGTGAACTGTTTGGCCGATGGCACCGCCGTCATCAACGAGACGATTTTCGAGAACCGGTTTATGCACGTCCAAGAGCTGGTTCGCCTTGGTGCCCACATTGAAATCGAGGGCCACACGGCAATAGTGAAAGGCGTGCCTCAACTGGATGGGGCCACCGTGATGGCCACCGACCTGCGTGCGTCTGCCGGGCTGGTGATTGCTGCATTGGCGGCCAAAGACGAAACTCGCATTGACCGGATTTATCACCTGGACCGCGGGTATGACAAAATGGAAGAGAAACTGCGCAAGCTGGGCGCGGATGTGAAGCGTGTTAGCGCGTGAAGGCGAAGTAAACCCATGATCACTCTGGCCCTGTCCAAGGGACGTATTTTTGAAGAAACCCTGCCGCTTCTGGAGAAGGCAGGCATTGTGCCGCTGGAGGCGCCTGAAAAAAGCCGCAAGCTCATCATTGGCACCAACCGTGCTGATGTGCGCATTATTATTGTGCGCGCCACCGATGTGCCCACCTACGTGCAGCATGGCGCTGCCGATTTGGGTGTGGCCGGCAAAGACGTGCTGATTGAGCATTCGGGTGCCGGTTTGTACCAGCCGCTGGATTTGAACATCGCCAAATGCCGACTCTGCGTGGCTGCCCCGGAGGGCTTTGATTACGCCAATGCCGTCAAGCAGGGTGCCCGGCTTCGCATCGCCACCAAGTATGTGAATAGCGCGCGCGAACATTTTTCAAACCGTGGCGTGCACGTGGACCTCATCAAGTTGTATGGTTCCATGGAGTTGGCACCATTGGTCGGATTGGCCGATGCCATTGTGGATTTGGTAAGCACCGGCTCCACCTTGCGTGCCAACAAGCTGGTTGAAGTTGAAGAGATTTGTGAGATTTCCTCGCGCTTGGTGGTGAACCAGGCCGCACTGAAAATGAAGTACGAGGCTTTGCAGCCCATTTTGGATGTGTTCGCCGAAGCGGTGAGCGCGTAATTACACACAGGTAGTACAAACCATGAATGCCCAAATTCGCAGACTGTCCACCACCGACGCCAATTTTGCAGAGCAGTTTCGTGCACTGCTGGCCTACGAAGAACAGCGCGATCCCCACGTGGAAGGCGCCGTGGCAGACATCATTCATGCGGTGCGGACCAGGGGTGATTCAGCTTTGCTGGAATTCACCGAAAAATTCGACCGTGTGAATGCTGCAACTGTGGCAGATCTGGAAATACCCGCCGCCGAGTTGAAGCGGGCCTTCGACACATTGGACCCCGCCCAGCGAAAGGCGCTTCAAGTGGCAGCCCAGCGTGTGCGGGCATTTCACGAGCGCCAAGTGGCTGAAAGCTGGGAATTCACCGAGGCGGATGGCACGCGCCTGGGGCAGCGAGTCACTCCATTGGACCGCGCTGGCCTCTATGTGCCTGGTGGCAAGGCGGCCTACCCCTCCTCGGTGCTCATGAATGCAGTGCCCGCCAAGGTGGCTGGTGTGAAAGAAGTGGTGATGGTGGTGCCTACACCCAGCGGTGTTAAAAACCAGATGGTATTGGCTGCCGCTCACCTGGCGGGTGTCGATCGTGTCTTCACGATCGGCGGCGCTCAGGCGGTGGCCGCATTGGCCTATGGCACCCAAACTGTGCCCCGCGTTGACAAAATTGTGGGCCCAGGCAACGCCTATGTGGCCGAGGCCAAGCGCCGCGTGTTTGGTGCAGTGGGCATCGACATGATTGCAGGTCCTTCTGAAATTCTGGTGATTTGCGATGGCAGCACCAACGCCGACTGGATCGCCATGGATCTGTTCAGCCAAGCCGAGCATGATGAGATGGCCCAGTCCATCTTGCTCTCGCCCAGCAAAGAGTTCCTGGACAATGTGCAGGCCAGCATCAAACGGCTGATGGATACCATGCCTCGCGCCACCGTGATTGCCACCTCGCTGAAAAACCGGGGGGCGCTTATCCAGGTGCGCGACATGAATGAAGCCTGCGAGTTGAGCAACCAAATTGCACCCGAACACCTGGAGTTGAGCGTGCAGGATCCCGATGCCTGGGTGGGCAATTTGCGCCACGCTGGCGCCATTTTTATGGGTCCCTACAGCAGCGAGTCCCTGGGCGATTATTGTGCGGGCCCCAATCACGTTCTGCCCACTGCGGGCACCGCACGGTTCAGTTCGCCATTGGGGGTTTACGATTTCCAAAAGCGCAGCAGCATTATTTTTGCCAGCCGAGAGGGGGCCAGCACCTTGGGTGAAGTGGCCGCCGAATTGGCCTACGGCGAAGGTTTGCCTGCGCATGCACGCTCTGCTGAATACCGCGTGGGCCCCAAATTCAGAAAAGCTGACTGACGCTGCATCATGACCCATGTCCAAAAAACCGTGCGAGCCGATGTGCTAGCCACGCAGGCGTATGTCGTGGCTCCCGCCACTGGCATGCTCAAGCTCGATGCCATGGAAAACCCACAAGGCATGCCTGATGTCTTGCTGGACGAGTTGGCGCAAGCCCTGAAGGGCGCAGAGCTGAACCGTTACCCAACACCCAAAGCACAGGCGCTCGAAGATGCACTGCGGGCACGTACACACATACCCAAAGCAGCTCAGGTGCTCTTTGGTAATGGTTCAGATGAATTGATTGACCTCATCATTCGTGCCTGCTGCATGCCGGGTGATGTGGTGCTCTCCCCTGTACCAACTTTCGTGATGTATGCGGTGTACAGCCAGTGGAGTCATGCCCGGTTTGTTGGGGTGGATCTGAATCCAGATTTCAGCCTCAACATGCCCGCCATGCTCAAAGCGATTGCCACCAATCAACCCAAGGTGGTGTTTTTGGCTTACCCCAACAACCCCACTGGGGTGGCTCTGCGCGAGTCCGAGATTGTTCAGATCATCGAGGCCACGCCAGGCCTGGTGGTGGTGGATGAGGCCTACGAGGCATTCGCCAGCCACTCTTTCATGGCCCGTGTTTTGGAATTTCCCAACGTGTTGGTGTTGCGCACAGTCTCCAAGCTTGGCTTGGCTGGTGCTCGCCTAGGCTATGCCGTCGCCAGCGCAAATTGGGTGGAACAAATCGACAAGGTTCGCCCACCCTACAACGTCAATGTGCTCACGCGAATTGCTGTTGGGTTTGCGCTGGATCACTTTGAGGCCTTTGAACAACAGGCGGCCGTGCTGCGTGCCAATCGAAAAACCCTGACCGAGGCACTGCGGGCCATGCCCAATCCCAGCGGCGCCATGGAAGTGTTTGATTCCCACGCCAATTTTGTGCTTTTTAGGTTGCCAAATGCCCAGCAGGTGTTTGAGGCACTGAAAAACAGAGGTATCTTGGTGAAGTACGTGGGCAAGGCACACCCTTTGCTGGCCGATTGTCTGCGTGTCACCGTGAGCACCGCCGCCGAGAATGAACAGTTTTTAAGCGCCCTACAGGCCAGCATTGAAGATGAACATGAGAACCGCTGAAGTCACCCGCAACACCCTGGAAACTCAAATCACCGTGCGCATCAATCTGGATGGCACTGGCGAAAAAACACTGAACACTGGGGTGCCTTTTCTGGACCACATGCTGGAGCAGATCTCCAGGCACGGCCTGTTCGATTTACACATCGAAGCCAAGGGCGATTTGCACATTGATGCGCACCACACCGTGGAAGACACTGGCATCACGCTGGGCATGGCTTTTGCCAAAGCGCTGGGTGACAAAAAGGGAATTGTGCGTTACGGCCACAGCTATGTGCCGCTGGACGAAGCGCTCTCACGCGTCGTGATAGACCTGTCTGGTCGTCCAGGGCTAGAGATGGATGTGCCTTTCACGCGTGCCATGATTGGCAACTACGACGTCGATCTCACCTATGAATTTTTCCAGGGCTTTGTGAACCATGCCCTGTGCACATTGCACATTGACAACCTCAAGGGGCGCAATGCGCACCACCAGTGCGAGACGGTGTTCAAAGCCTTTGGCCGTGCCTTGCGCATGGCGGTGGCCCGTGACGAGCGCCAGCAAGGCATGATCCCCAGCACCAAGGGCGCACTGTGAGTCAAGTTGTCATTGTGGATTACGGCATGGGCAACCTGCGTTCGGTTGCCCAAGCCCTGCAGCATGTCAAGCTCGAAGGGCAGTCCATCGAGATCTCCAGCGACCCTTCCACCATCGACCGCGCCGATCGCGTGGTGTTGCCCGGCCAGGGCGCGATGCCCGATTGCATGAAGGCTTTGAAAGAATCCGGCTTGCTGGGGTCCGTTCTGGAGGCGGCCCGCTCCAAACCCATGTTTGGTGTGTGTGTGGGCGAGCAAATGATGTTGGAGCGCAGTGAAGAGGGCCCTGCTGAATGCCTTGGCCTGTTCCCGGGCGATGTGATCAAATTTGACTCGCGCCTAACCATTGAGTGCGGTTTGAAAGTGCCCCACATGGGCTGGAACCGTGTAAAACAGCGCCAGAAGCACCCCATGTGGGACGGCATTGCCGACAACGCTTGGTTTTATTTTGTGCACAGTTACCATGCCAATCCGCAAAATCCAGCCCATGTGGCTGGGGAAACCGATTACGGCGTGCGCTTTACCTGCGCCATTGCAAGGGATAACATCTTTGCAACACAGTTTCATCCTGAAAAAAGCGCCGACGATGGATTACAGCTC
>DASUEF010000021.1:0-19818 GCA_036275215.1 Limnobacter sp.
AAGACTCGACGACCGCCAGTTTGGCGTTGGCCGTGTTGAACACCTTTGAGATTTGCAGCAGCAATTCGTCGTGTGATTGGCTCAAAGGGGCCTCCGTAAAAGATTAGCCTGCCGCGTTGGCCCAAACTGCCAACGCCAGCAAGGTGAAGAATGCAGCCACCACATCGTCCAACATGACGCCAAAAGCAGACTTGAAGCGCCGATCAAACCATCGGATGGGGGGTGGCTTGACCATGTCGAAAAAGCGAAAGACGACAACACAGGCAAGTTGCTGTAGGGGTGTGCTGTAATGCCCACCGGCGACAAGCAACACAATCCAGATGGCGACTATCTCGTCCCAAACAATGCTGCCGTGATCGACAACCCCCAGGGTTTGCCCGGTTCGGCGGCAAGCCCAGATTCCAAGCAGAAAGGAGGCGCCAATCACAAGGGACCACTGCTTCGGGTTCAAGTGTGGATCGATCCATACAAAAATCAACCACCCCATGAGGGTACCAAATGTACCCGGCATGAACCACGCCAACCCGCTGCCAAAACCAAATGACAACAGGTGCGCAGGATGGGAAAGCATGAGTCGCCAGCCTGGGCGTCGAGGGGATTGAATTTGCCTAGCACTCATGTGGATTCGCCGGTGTGGTGTGGATTAGCAAGATGATTATAGGAAACCGGGGGAACCGGACGTTGCAAACCCGCAGCGTCATGCATGAAAACGCCTCGCCCTGCATGAACGGTACCCACCCTCTGCAGCGGGATCTGAAGATTTTTGGACACTTGAGCGATCTCGCCACGGTGGTGCGGCCAAGCGGTAAAACACAACTCGTAATCATCCCCCCCCTCAAGGGCCAAAGCCAGAATAACAGACGGCTCCAGCTTGTTAACATGCTGCCGGATGTTGCCCCAACTCGAAAGCAAATCCTCGGATTGCAAATGCAAGGCAACACCACTTTGCGCAACAATGTGCCCCAAATCGCCACTCAAACCGTCAGAAAGATCCATGCACGCGCTGGCCAAAGGGCGCAACGCCGTGCCAAGCTGTATACGCGGAAGGGGAGATTCAAATGCACCCAGGGCCAAGGCACGGGCCTGCGGGCCAAGCCCATCCAATAGCGCCCGGATTTGTAGCAAGTGGTCGACCTGGGGATAAAGCTCGTTTAGACGATCGCGCGCCTGATAAGCACACAGCATCCCCAAACGCGCCAGCCCTGGCACACCAGACACCCAAAGGTCTTGCCCCACTTGGGCCAGGCTCCGATGAAACCCGTGATGCGCCTTCGGCGCGTGACCGTAGACGGTGATAGAGACTGCAAGACAAGGACCTCGGGTGGTGTCACCACCCACCAGCGGGCAATCGTGGGCACTTGCCAACTGATACAAACCGGATGAAAAAGACTGCATCCAGGTCGACTCGGTGCATGGCGCGGGCAGTGTGAGATTCAGGCTGAACCCCAGTGGCTGGGCGCCGCAGGCCGCCAGATCGGACAGGTTGGTGGCCAGTGCCTTGGCTGAAATGGCTTGCGGCGGATCATCCGGGAAAAAATGCACCCCTTGCACCGACGTGTCGGAAGACACATACAAGGTGTGACCGTCCGGTATGCGAAGCTGTGCGCAATCGTCTCCGATGCCACGAAGCAGGGTGTGGCCGTGTTTCGCATTGAAGCAAGCAAACGGCTCTTCGAAGTACTGACGTATCAGTTCAAATTCCACATTGCCCCTGCAGCCTTGGCCTTTACTGCGCCTTGATCTCGGCCTCTCTTGCCCGAGCAGCGACCTTGTCAAGCACGCCATTGACGAACTTGAAGGCGTCAGTCCCACCAAAAGTTTTGGTCAGTTCCACCGCCTCATTGATGACCACGCGGTAAGGGATTTCAAGGTGAGTGTTCATTTCATGGGTACCCAACACCAACACAGCCTTTTCCACGGGGCTGAGTTCGCCCCATGGACGATCCACGAAAGGCTGAATCTGATGCATCAAATCTTCAAGGTGATGCACAGACCCATGCAACAAGGATTCGTAATGAGCACGGTCTGCTTTGTCAAACCCTGGGGCGTCTCGAATGTGGGCATCAATCTCGCCCACTTCCGCTGGGTTCAGGAACCACTGGTAAAGCCCCTGCAGTGCCAACTCGCGGGAACGGCGGCGCGCATTCCGCGTATGGCTCATGCGTTTGCCCTGCTCAGTCATCGTCGTCTTCCTCATCAGCACCAGGCAAATTGTCATCCAGCGTCATCATGAGGTTGCCCATTTCCACGGCACAGCGGGCAGCATCCACGCCTTTGTCCTCAATGCGTTCGATGGCCTGGTCTTCAGTGTAGGTGGTCAGCACCATGTTGACCACGGGAACATCGTGCGCCAAGGCGATGTTGGCGATTCCCCGCGCACTTTCTTCACACACGATCTCGAAGTGGTAGGTGTCCCCCTTGATCACCGCGCCCAGGGCGATCAATGCATCAAACTCACCAGACAATGCCAGCCGTTGAAGGGTGAGGGGGATCTCCATGGCACCCGGCACAGTGACGTGCAAAATGTCCTCATTCAACACGCCAAGGCGCAGCAACTCGCTGCAACAAGCGCGCCACAAACCATCGGTGATCTCTTCGTTGAAACGGGCCTGCACCACACCTATGCGAATGCCGTCTCCGTTCAAATTGGCAGGCACACTGCCTGGGCTGTTGCTCATTTTGTTTCTCCGTTGACTTCACCGCTGACATAACCAGACACCTGCAAGTCAAAGCCTGCCATGCTGGGCATCTTGCGAGGCTTGGACAAAAGCTTCATTTTGTTGACTCCCAGGTCGCGCAGAATTTGAGCCCCCACACCATAGGTGCGTAAATCGGGGCTGGAACCTGCGCCTTTGCGGCTGGTGCTGCCGCGCTGCTGAATTTCGCTCAAGGATGCAAATTGCCCCAACAGCCGCTCTGAGCTGACATCGCAATTGAGCAACACAATCACCCCGGCACCCTGTTGAACAATCTTTTTCATGGCAGCCGGAATGGAAAATGAGTGCTCCGACAGATTCACCTCAAGAAAGTCGATCAAAGAGGTGGGCTCGTGAACCCGCACCAACACCTCAGAATCGGTTTTGAGCTCACCGTACACCAGCGCCAGATGTGCACTGCCAGTTGGCTTGTCGCGATAGGCCACGCAATTGAAATCCCCTTCCACGGTTTGGACCGGACGTTCGTGAACGCGCTCAACCAAGGACTCATGGGCGCTGCGATACTGAATGAGGTCGGCGATGGTGCCGATCTTCAGGCCGTGGGTGTTCGCAAACTCAACAAGGTCTGGCAGGCGCGCCATGGTGCCGTCGTCTTTCATAATCTCGCAGATGACTGAGGCGGGTGTGAGGCCCGCCATGGCAGCCAGGTCGCAGCCGGCCTCTGTGTGACCAGCCCGTATAAGCACCCCCCCGTTGACGGCACTGAGCGGGAAGATGTGCCCTGGTTGCACCAAATCCTCGGGCTTGGCGTGTCGATTGACCGCAACACGAATAGTGTGCGCACGATCTGCCGCAGATATGCCCGTGGATACCCCCTCGGCTGCCTCGATTGAGACTGTGAAATTGGTGCCATGGGAGGAGCCATTGGCTTGCACCATGGGGCGCAAACCGAGTTCACGACAGCGCGCCTCGGTGAGCGTGAGGCAAATGAGCCCCCGGCCAAACTTGGCCATGAAATTGATGGCTTCAGGTGTTACAAAGTCGGCAGCGAGCACCAGGTCGCCCTCGTTTTCGCGGTCTTCCTCGTCGACCAGGATAACCATGCGCCCGGCGCGCATTTCCTCGACAATTTCTGTGATCGGGCTGATTGACATGGTGTGTTGCGTCTTTATTAAAAATCAATGGGCTCTATTGTAAGCCCTGCGGCGCGCTTCTCGCACGCCAAGCAGTAGAAGGATTGCTCCCCAAATGACAAACCACACCGCGCTGCCCCAACGTGCAAAGGGCGTTTTTCCCAAGCGCCCTTCAAGCTGCGCCTCCCAAACAGCCGCCTCACCCTGGGGAGCTTTCACCAGCCACTGACCACGGTGATCAATCAAACCAGAAATACCGGTGTTGGTTGCGCGCAAACCTGGCTTGTGATGTTCAGCCGAACGGGTACGCCCCATTTGCGCGTGTTGGTCCAGCGCCCAGGACTGGCCAAACCAGGCCAGATTGCTCAAATTGATGAGCACGGTGGGCTCTGCGGTGGATTGGGCAAGCAGATGTGCGAACTCACCGCTGAAAATGTCTTCGTAACACACGGTCGATGCCAGTTGATTACCGAACACCGACAAGGGCTGCAATGGCCCGCTGCCTGGTGTGAACTCACCCATGGGCATGTTGAGCATGGCGACAAACCAGGAAAAGCCAAAGGGAATGAATTCACCAAATGGCACCAGATGGCGTTTGTCATGACGATTCTGGGGAACGGCCAAGGCGGCCCCCTCCTCGGTGCCGTCAAACATCACAATCGAATTGTAATAATCCCTCCCCTCCTGAATGGCTGAACCCATGACAACCCGGAGGTCATCGGCTCGGGCGAAGTCCCGGAACCTGCGCTGCCAATCTTCGGGGGTGTCGGTCCAGACCAAGGGGTTGACCGTCTCAGGGAAAAGCAGCAGCCCCCCTGTCGGCAGGCGCTCTCGCGCCAGGTCGCCCAGCGCGAAAGCCTTTTGCATGTTACTGACAATCAGATCTGGATCGAACTTGATGCTCTGGTCGACATTGGTTTGAACACCTGCCACCGAGATGGCTGGCAGGGTCTGCGTAACAATCGGCACCTGGGCCACGCCATAAGCAAGGAGCAGCCACGAGGCAGCAAGGCCAGCTGCAAGCGCAATGCGCCTGAGGCGCAACAACGCGGCTTGAGCCATGGCTTGGGCCAGCACAAAAGCAGGCACCAATGCAACGAACAGGGTGCCATGGTTGCCAAACCACGCGAGCAATGGGGCCGCTGGCGAGTCCACCAAGGCGTCTCCAAGGCTCAGCCATGCAAAACCGGACAGGAAAGTACCACGCAACCACTCGAAGAACGTCCAGAGGCCCGCCCACAACAGCGCATTAAAGAACATGGACGCCAAGGAATCACCCAAGCTGGCCGTCCGGTGGAAGGTGACGCATGCAAGTGCTGCAAACAAACCCAGATAAAGTGCAAACATCCCCACGGAAAGCACGGCGAGCCAAGCGGGCAACCCGCCGTAGGTGTGCAGGCTGATGTATAGCCAAGCCACGCCCACGCAAAACGCAGCCCAACCAAAACCCCAACCAGCAAACCAAGCCCGACGGCCATCAGACCGCGTGCGGGCCATGTGCAGCACCCAAACCCCAAGCAGGCAAGCCAAGCTCAGCCCCAACCACCACCAGGACCGGGGCGCAAAGGCCAACAGCCAAGGGGCACCCAACGCAGCGCCAAGAACGAAAGTGCGCATCACGAGCCGGCCATGCCCGGGCTGTCTTCGCGATCTTGCAGGGCCAACAATTCGGTTTCAGTCAGCCGTCGCACCCTCAAGACATGGATTTTGCGGGCATCCGCGCGAACCACATCAAATCGCATCGGCGGAAGCAACACGGATTCTCCACGGCGAGGCACTCGCCCGAGGTGATCAGAAAGCAATCCGCCAATGGTTTCTGAGTGGCCATTTGAATACACGGTGCCGAAGGCCTCGTTGAACTGCTGCAGTTCAGTGACGGCCTTGACGCGATAAAGCCCCGCGTCCTGCCCCTCGAGACTCACGATGTGGTCGGCGTGCTCGTCGAAGTCATACTCATCTTCGATATCGCCCACAATCTGCTCGAGCACGTCTTCAATGGTCACCAAACCAGCGACCCCACCGAACTCGTCAACCACCAGCGCGATGTGGTTCCGGTTCGTTCTGAAATCGCGCAAAAGCACATTCAATCGTTTCGTTTCCGGAATGAATACTGCCGGTCTCAGCATGCCCTGGAGGGTGATGTCGCTGCGTGATTGCAACTGAAGCAGGTCTTTGGCCAGAAGAACGCCAATGATGTTGTCCCGATCGCCCTCATAGACCGGGAAACGGGAATGGGCTTTTTCAACCGCAAAGGCCAAAATGTCTTCCAGGGGGTCGGAGACATGGATCAGATCCATTTGAGCACGGGGGATCATGATGTCCCTGGCTGCCAGCTCGCCCACTTGCATCACCCCTTCGATCATCGACAGGGCTTCGGCATCCAGCAGGTTTCGTTCGTGGGCTTGCTGGAGCACCTCCAGCAATTGTTCTCGGTCTTCAGGCTCGCGCAACAGCAGCGAGGACAGACGCTCTAGCAGGCCTCGCTCCCTTTTGGTGGAGGCCAGCGACGGGCTGGGGTCAGACATGGGTGAGGAGCATCCTCTTCACAACAATAACGTGCTAAGAATAACCGAAATCCATGACAAACGATCAGCCCTGAAGCGGCACTTGCCCCCGCAGCGAATGGGGAAACGCCTCCACAATATCAAGCTCGACGAGCTGACCAATCATCCGGGGATGGCCGGCAAAGTTGACCACGCGGTTGTTCTCGGTGCGGCCCTGCAACTCTTCGGGGTTTTTCTTGGACGGGCCTTCCACCAGAATGCGTTGGCGCGTACCAACCATGGATTTGCTGATGCGCGCCGCGTTTTCTTCAATGGTCTTTTGCAGACGGGCCAGGCGAGCAAGTTTGGTGGCCTGGTCTGTGGTGTCTTCGAGGTCGGCAGCCGGGGTGCCGGGGCGGGGGCTGTAGACAAACGAGAAGGAGGTGTCGAAACCGACCGATTCGATCAGATCCATGGTTTTTTCAAAATCAGCCTCCGTCTCACCAGGAAACCCCACGATGAAATCGGAGGACATGGACAGATTGGGGCGAATTTCCCGCAATTTGCGAATGATGGATTTGTACTCAAGTGCCGTATAGCCCCGCTTCATCGCGGCGAGAATTCGATCAGAGCCAGCCTGAACCGGCAAATGCAGGTGATCCACCAGCTTGGGCAATTTGGCATAAGCCTGGATCAAGCGGGGGGTGAATTCTTTCGGGTGTGAGGTGGTAAAACGAATCCTCTCAACGCCCGGAATTTCATGCACGTATTCCAGCAAGAGGGCAAAGTCGGCCAACTCATCGCCTTCGCCCATTTTGCCGCGGTAGGCGTTGACGTTCTGGCCCAGCAAATTGAGTTCTTTTACCCCCTGATCAGCCAAGTCTGCCACTTCGGTGAGCACGTCTTCAAAGGGACGAGAGATCTCTTCACCACGGGTGTAAGGCACCACGCAGAAACTGCAATACTTGCTGCAACCCTCCATGATCGACACAAAAGCACTGGCGCCACTTGTCTTGGGGACAGGCAGATTGTCAAACTTTTCAATCTCCGGGAAGGAAATATCGACCTGCGGTTTTTGGGTGACACGCTTTTGTTCGATCAACCTGGGCAGGCGATGAAGTGTTTGCGGACCAAACACCACATCCACATAGGGTGCCCGTTGAACTATCGCTTGCCCCTCCTGACTGGCAACGCAACCACCGACCCCGATGATGAGGTTGGGGTTGGACTGCTTGAGGTGCTTGACACGCCCCAAATCGCTGAAGACCTTCTCCTGCGCCTTTTCACGCACCGAGCAGGTGTTGAAGAGGATAACGTCGGCTTCTTCAGGGTTGTTGGTGCGCTCCAGGCCCTCGGATTGGCCGAGCACATCGGCCATCTTGTCAGAGTCGTACTCGTTCATCTGACAGCCAAAGGTTTTGATGAAGAGCTTTTTCTTGGTGGTCATGGCGTGCCTGCAAAAGGCCCCATGCTGGCGTGACCACAGGCAAGGCTGGATCGCGTGCGACACGGGGACGTTATAAATCGTTGCGTGTTGGCCCGGATTTTACTTCGACTCCTTGTTAAAATGAAGCTTGCTTCGAAAAATCAATGGATTGGTTTGTTGTAATGCCAAAAATTCCACGCCCCCCAAGATTTACCCTGCCTGCGATGGATGCCCTGATCACCGAGGTGGACAGGGCGCTGAAAACACTGGCAGCAAAACCCCTGGCTCAACGCGCCAACCCAGCCGGCCAAGTGGCAGCGCAGGCTGAATTGAGTGAGTCAGAAAAGCAAAAAGCGATTGGCTTGATGCGAGTCAATCACGTTGGCGAGGTGTGCGCTCAAGCGCTTTATCAAGCGCAAGCCCTGGCAAGCACGGACCCAGCGAAAAAAGCCCTGTTCAACCATGCGGCGCTTGAAGAGGCCGACCACCTGGCATGGACTCAAGAGCGACTCGATGAACTGGGCGCCCGACCCAGCCTGCTCAATCCCCTGTGGTACGGAGGGGCTTTTGCGCTGGGTTACGTCGCCGGCCAGCTGGGCGACAAGGTCAGCCTTGGCTTCATGGCCGAGACCGAGAGACAGGTCGAGAAACACCTCAATGACCACTTGCGCAAGTTGCCCGCGGCAGACCACCCTTCCCGCGCCATTCTGGAGCAAATGAAACGGGACGAAATCGAGCACGGTCAAACCGCAATCAACCATGGCGGCGCCCCGCTGCCATTGCCCGTGAAGCTTGCCATGACGGCCATGAGCAAAGTCATGACCACCTTGGCGCAGAAGATTTAATCTTCGATGATCTCGTGTGTGAACACAAGCTCGGCGGTTTTTCCCAGCATGGCTGAGGCTGAGCAATATTTTTCGTGAGACAACTTGATTGCCCGATCCACCAGGTTTGGCTTCAGGCCTCTGCCAATCACCTGAAAATGAAAGTTGATCTTGGTGAACACTTTGGGAGCTTCCTCGGCGCGCTCAGCGCTCAGCTTCACTTTGCAATCGCGAATGTCCTGGCCACTTTTTCTGAGAATCAGAACCACATCGTATGCGGTACACGCGCCAGTGCCTGCCAGTACAACCTCCATGGGGCGCGGAGCCAGGTTATTTCCTCCGCCATCGGGCGCTCCATCCATGCACAACATATGACCACTGCCTGTGGTGGCCACAAAGCTCATGCCTGGCAACCCTGACCAACTGACCTCAACGTCCATAAACACCCTCTTTAAGATTCACAGGCTGCAGTTGCACAATTGTGCTACGCACCAAAAACAGCCAGAACAAACTGAAAAATTACTCTATTTCCCCGAAAATCAAAAACTAATAACCAATCAGTCAATTTAACAATTCTTATGCCTTTGATTTACAAAGGTTTTATATCAATTCTCAAAAAAGCAACAAACAATTGATTTTTTCGGACAACGGAAATTCACTCTTGCGCCGCAACAGAAAACTCTCTAAAATTTGAATTGTAGTCACTGATTTGGTCGCCTGGTGTTGGTTGATACCAAACCGGCTTGAGCGGTCAGTGCAAAGTTGTCTCCTCCACCCTCCTCCTTTGGTGGATTAAACCCAAGCACTCCGGTGCTTGGGTTTTTTTTATCTGCGTAGCCAAAAATTGTAACCCAAAGGGCGAAAGTTTGCTAAACTTGCGGGTTACCTGTTGGGAGAGCCTTCTCACAAGAAGAAGGAAACAGGTTTTCGACATCATTTTTTAAGGAACGACCATGACAACCTTTTCAGCGAAGCCTCACGAGGTTCAACGCGACTGGTTTGTGATCGACGCAGACAACAAAGTTTTGGGACGGGTAGCCAGTGAAGTTGCACGTCGCCTGCGTGGCAAGCACAAACCCGAATTCACACCCCACGTCGACACAGGCGATTTTATTGTTGTTGTAAACGCCGCAAAGCTGCGCGTGACCGGCACCAAAGGCTTGAACAAAAAGTACTTCCGCCACTCCGGTTACCCCGGCGGTATTTACGAAACAAACTTCGACAAGATGCAAGAACGCTTCCCAGGCCGTGCGCTGGAAAAAGCTGTGAAAGGCATGTTGCCCAAGGGCCCGCTGGGCTATGCGATGATCAAAAAACTGAAGATCTACGCAGACGCTGAGCACCCCCATTCCGCACAACAACCCAAGCCACTTGAGATCTGAGGTAGAGCATGATTGGTGAATACAATTACGGAACCGGTCGCCGCAAAAGCTCTGTGGCACGCGTGTTCATTAAGAAGGGCAGTGGACAGTTTGTAATCAACGGCAAACCACTGACCGAATACTTTGCACGTGAAACAGGCCAAATGGTTGCACGCCAACCTTTGGTGCTCACAGCCAACGAAGAAACTTTCGACATCATGGTGAACGTGCGTGGCGGTGGCGAAACTGGGCAAGCTGGCGCAGTGCGCCACGGCCTGACCCGCGCATTGATTGACTACGACGCGGAGCTCAAACCCACCCTGTCCAAGGCAGGTCTGGTTACACGCGACGCCCGTGAAGTTGAACGTAAAAAGGTCGGTCTGCGTGGTGCTCGTCGCCGTAAGCAGTTCTCGAAGCGTTAATTCTCCGAATTATTGCGCACTTGGCTGTTTGTTCAGCCTGCCCAGCAACCCTCCCTGCTGGGGTACAATCAAAAGCCGCACGAATGTGCGGCTTTTTTTCTGTCTGTTATTTGGAATTCCATTCATGATCAAGGTTGGCATTGTTGGTGGCACGGGTTACACCGGTTCTGAACTTCTTCGTCTGCTTGCGCTGCATCCTGAAGTTGAACTGCGCGCCATCACATCGCGCGGTGAAGTTGGGCAAGCTGTGGCAGACATGTTCCCCGCCCTGCGTGGCCGTGTGGATATCGCATTCACCGAGCCCAGCTTTGAATCACTGAAAAATTGCGATGTCGTATTTTTTGCCACACCGCACGGCGTTGCCATGGCTCAGGCTGCGGAGTTGGTCAATGCAGGGATACGAGTGATCGACCTGGGGGCAGACTTCCGCCTGAAGAACACCACCGAGTTTGAGAAGTGGTACGGCATGCCTCACTCCGAGCCCGAACTTCTGTCGCATGCCTGTTATGGTTTGGTAGAGGCCGCTCGGGAAAACATTGCCTCTGCAAAGCTGGTTGGACTTGCGGGATGCTACCCCACTGCGGTGCAACTCGCATTGAAGCCCTTGCTCACGCAAGGCATGGCCTTGATTGATGAATCGAACATCGTCGCAGATTGCAAATCGGGGGTATCGGGTGCTGGGCGAAAAGCCACGGTGGGCTCGCTCTTTTCAGAGGCCAGTGAGAACTTCAAAGCATATGGGGTGAGCGGCCACCGCCATTTGCCTGAAATCGAGCAAGGATTGGCATTAATTTCAGGCCGCAAAGCACAAATCACCTTTACACCACACTTGGTGCCCATGGTCCGCGGCATTTTGGCCACGGTTTATGTCAAGCTCAACGAAGCCGGTAAAGACATCGACATGCAGGCTTTGTATGAGCAACATTATGCCAATGAATATTTTGTAGACGTGATGCCCAAAGGTTCCCTGCCAGAAACCAAACATGTGCGCGGATCCAATTTTGCACGCATTGCTGTGCACCGTCCGCAGGGCCGGGACACGCTTGTGGTGCTTTCAGTGATCGACAATTTGGTCAAAGGAGCGGCGGGGCAGGCTGTGCAGGCAATGAATGTGATGTTTAAACTGCCTGAGCAGGCTGGGCTTGAACAGCTGCCACTCGCACCATAACAAGGCTTGCAGGTGAATCCCAAACGCATGCACCATTCCCGACGAACCTTCCTCCCAGAAATGAGGCGGTCGTCGCGTTTTGCATTTTTATACGGCCTATTGCTGGGCTTGACCTTGCTTTTGGCGGTGGCAGCCTATGCCATGTGGGGCCCCACTGACAACCCGGTGCAACGCGCCTTGGCCACGCCAGAGATTGCTGGCATGAATGAGACCATCCAGCGCCTGGAGGCCGAGACTCTTGCATTGCAGGAAGAAATTGCAAGAACCAACGAATTGGTGAAACTGGACAAAGAAGCCCGCAGCAAGCTCAATCTACTGATCACCAACTTGGAATCTGAAAATGCCAAACTGAAAGAGGATTTGGCTTTTTTTGAGGGATTTATCCCTGGTAGCTTGCAAGGAGCGATCTCCCTGAAGCGCCTTCAAGTCAGCAAAGACACCGTGCCGGACCAGTTCCGGTACAAAGCACTCGTGATTCAAGGTAGCCAACGGCCCGAAGTGACGCTGGATGTTCAAGTGCTCATCAAAGTCTTGAACAAAGAGAAATCGGATGTCATAGTCTTACCAAGCGCAGAAAGCACCAACGACCCGCAGTTCCACATCAAATTGACCCGATTCTCACGGGTATCGGGCGTGTTTTCCATTCCCGAGGGCAGCAAACTGGTAAGCGTAGAGCTGCGCATTTTAGAAGCTGGGGCCATTCGAGCTCAATCAACAATTCGACTTTAAGGGGTTAGGAGATGTTTTCCAAAAAGGACAAGCGCTTGCTGCCAATCCAGAGCCTGGTGGGTTCCGACATGGTGATCAAGGGCGATCTACGCTTCAAGGGCGGCCTTCGGATTGACGGTGAAGTGGACGGCAATGTGTTTGCCGAGGAAGGCAGCAAGTCGCTGCTGGTCATCTCGGAGACAGGCAAGGTTCGTGGCAGCGTGCGTGTTGGCCACGTGGTGGTGAGTGGTGCAATTGAAGGACCAATTGACGCTGGCGAGCTTCTTGAGCTGCACCCTTCCGCTAACGTCTCGGGTGACGTAAGATATAAGGCGTTGGAGATGCACCCTGGTGCAGTGGTCGACGGTACACTACAACACGAGAACAGTGATGTGGTGACCAAGCCACTGGCACTGGCCTCCAGCAAATAAGCATTCACTTAGATAGGTAGAACACCATGGAAGTAAGCACCGAATCCCCAAGCGTACTGGTTTTCACAGACGCAGCCGCCGCCAAAGTACGTGACCTCATCGAAGAGGAGGGCAACCCCAACCTGAAATTGCGCGTGTTTGTGCAAGGCGGTGGTTGTTCGGGCTTCCAATACGGTTTCACATTCGATGAAGACGTGAACGAAGACGACACCACCTTGGACAAGGCTGGCGTTACCCTGCTGATCGACTCGATGAGCTTTCAGTACCTGACTGGCGCTGAAATTGATTACAAAGAAGACATCAATGGCGCACAGTTTGTGATCAAAAACCCCAATGCAACCACCACATGCGGTTGCGGTTCTTCTTTCTCGGTGTAAAGCCCACTCACCGCGTAAAACCCACCCTCGGGTGGGTTTTTTGTTTTAAAGGCGCCCCCTCAGATTGTCTCCTCTGCTACTCTTCCCAGATTTTGCAATCATTGCCTTGGGCTATCTGCTCAGGCGGTTCTGGTTGCAGCCTGCGGCATGGGTGACCATCGAAAAACTGGTCTACCACGTGCTATTTCCATGCCTGTTGTTTTTCTCGGTGGTGTCCAGCCAAGTGGACTTTGGCAGCGTGGGCAGTTTTGCACTGGGTGGCCCTGCAATCATTGCTGCGGCCTTTGTGCTGGGTTGGATGGGCAAGCCGCTCAGCCAAATGGGGCGAGTTGACTTTGCCTCTGGCTTACAAACCGCATACCGGTTTAACTCATACATTGGCTTGGCGCTCGTGAGCCGCATGGGTGGGCAATCGGCGGTGGCCAATCTGGCCATTTTGCTGGCCATGGGCGTGCCCCTTTGCAATGTACTGGCAGTGGGCACCATGAGCAAAGGCGGCCGTGTGGCGGCCCTGCTTGAAATCATCAAGAACCCTTTGATTATTGGCACCAGTTTGGGCATTGCCTGCAAATCGCTGGGAATCAGCGTACCTGAGCCTGCCTTGCTGACCTTGGAACGCCTGGCCCAAGCTGCCGTGTCGCTGGGCCTGCTGGCTGTGGGTGCAGGTTTGGTGTTTTCGGGCTTGAAAGGGCACTGGGCTGTTTCTGTGTGGTGGTTGATCATCAAGTTATTCATTTCACCTGCACTGGCGGTGGCCTACGCGCACTGGGTCAACCTGCCAGCACAACAGGCCTTGGTGCTGCTGATTTTTTCTGCCATCCCCTCGGCTTCCAGCGCGTACATATTGGCTGCACGCATGGGGGGCAATGCGCCCTTGGTGGCTTGCCTCATTTCTTTGTCGACAGTGGGGGCAGCGCTCACCCTGCCTTTGGTGTTTGCTGTGGCTCAGGGCATTAACTGATCAATCTGCCGCCGCAACCATGGCTCTATGCGAGCCAACCAATCGCCCTCCAAGGGGTCCACCACGGTTTTGTTGGCGGTGGAGCGCAACCAGGTGATTTGCCGCTTGGCAAGCTGGCGGGTGGCTGCAACGCCTTTGGCAATCATGGTGTTGCGATCACAATCGCCATGCAAATGCTCCCAAACCTGCCGGTACCCCACGCAACGCATAGACGGCATGGCTGGCGACAACACATACTTGTGGCGAAGCTCCACAAGCTCCTCAATCAAGCCATCGTTCAGCATGTTCAGGAAACGCTGCTCGATGCGCTGGTGAAGCACTGCACGATCGGCGGGTTCAATCGACAAGATGGGCAACTGTGCAGGGGCCTGTTGCTCACGCCGGTGGAAACTCGACAAGGGACGCCCTGTGAGCAAGTGCACCTCCATGGCACGCTGAATGCGCTGCGAATCGTGGGGCTTGAGGCGTGCGGCCGTGACAGGATCCAACTCAGCCAACCTGGCGTGTAAAGCGGGCCAGCCGAATTCGGCGGCTTCCAATTCGAGCGCACGGCGCACATCGGGATTTGCCGTTGGTAGGTCGTCCATGCCACTGACCAGCGCTTTGAAGTACATCATGGTGCCACCCAAAATGACCGGCACCTTGCCCCGCGCCCGAATGTCTCGAATCAGCACGCCACAATGTTCAAGAAAATCCGCCGCGCTGAAGACCTCGGACGGGGTGATGATGTCGATCAGGTGGTGGGGGACCATGGCCAGCTCGGAGGCCGACGGTTTGGCTGTGCCAATGTCCATGTCTTTGAAAACCAGGGCGGAGTCCAGGCTAATGATCTCGATGGGCATGCCTTGCTCGGCCATCCACAGGCCCAGTGCAGATTTGCCCGATGCCGTTGGGCCAAGCACCGCCAGCGCTGGAATGTGGGGCTGAGTGATCTGGGCTTGGGTCATTGCCCCCTCAAAAACCATTTGTCCATTTCGGCCATGCTGAAGTGGCGCCAAGTGGGGCGGCCATGGTTGCATTGGTCAGAGCGCTCAGTGCGCTCCATCGCCCGCAGCAAGGCGTTCATCTCAGGCAAGGTGAGTCGGCGGTTTGCACGCACTGCCGTGTGGCAGGCCAGGCCCGCCAACCACGCATTGCGCTGGCGCTCGAGCACGTGTGCAGCGCCGTATTGATGCAAATCCTCCAGCCATTGCTGCAATAGGGCCGACAGGTCTTGCCCAAGCAACACGGTGGGCACAGCGCGTACGGCAATCTCTTGGGTAGAAATCAAACTGAGCTTGAAACCCAACTTTTCCCAGACAGCCCTCCCCTGCTCCACCTCTGGGGCCAATCTGGGATCGATTTGCACCAGCAGCGGCACCAAGAGCTCTTGGGAAGAGACGGTTTCCCGATTGTCCAACACCTGTTTGAACTGCTCATACAACACCCTCTCGTGGGCTGCATGCATGTCCACCACCACCATGCCATCGGGGCGAAGTGCAAGAATGTAAATGCCGTGCACCTGCGCAATCGCTTGCCCAAGGTACTCATCCGCAGCTGGATTGGGCGTTGGCACTTGGGGAGGAACAGCACCCAAAGCCGCAGCGGGTCTGGGCATGGCCACCACATTGACGGGCGGTGTAACCGGCTCCGACGGAAGTGGACTTAGAGGTCGATGCGCTGCGATGTAATCCGCAAGCTCCTCGCGAGCAAATGGCAAAGCTGCGGTTTTTGCTTGTACCTTTGGATAGCTGGAGGTGGGCGAGTCCCCACGCCATGACAAACTCGACGATTCCGGCTCTCGGGATGCAACAGACTCACTCACCACAGACAACGCACGCGAGCCGGCCAAGGCCTGTGCGATGCATTGGCGAATCCATTGATGCACCCCCCGAGCATTGCGAAACCGAACTTCAGTTTTGGCAGGGTGCACATTCACATCCACTTCGCCGGGCGGCAAATGCAAAAACAACACGAACGCGGGGAATTTGTCGCCATGCAGGACGTCTTCATAAGCCGATCGAACAGCGTGGCCGATCAGTTTGTCTTTTACAAATCGGCCGTTCACATAGAAGTACTGCATGTCACCCTTGCCACGGGCTGCATCCGGCAAGCCGATGGCCCCATGCAGGCGCATGGTGTCGGTCTGAAACTCAATGGGTTTGGAAGCTCCGTTGGCCAAGGCTTCCAGCAGACTGAACACACGCTGGCTCCATGGGCTGGGTTGCAAGCGCGTGTGCAGTTTTCCGTCCCGGTATACCACCCAACTCACGGTTGGGTTGGCCAAGGCCATGCGCTTGACCACATCGAGGCATTGGTAAAACTCGGTTTGCTCGGTTTTTAGAAACTTGCGACGAGCTGGTGTGCTGAAGTAAAGGGACTGAACATCCACCGTGGTGCCAGGGCCTGCCGGCGAGGGCTCGATCACCCATGCTCCGCTGTGGTTCTGAATGGCGTACGCCTTGGACTGCCCGGCTGGATAGCTGCTGAGCGAGAATTGACTCACCGAAGCAATGGAGGCGAGGGCTTCTCCGCGAAACCCCAAACTGGCCACATTTTCTAGATCATCCAGCGACTGGATTTTGGAAGTGGCATGCCTGGTGACTGCCAGCGTGAGCTCCTGCCTGGGAATGCCTTTCCCGTTGTCTTGCACGCAAATGCGCTGAATACCGCCGCCATCAATCCGCACGATGATCTCGGAACCTCCCGCATCCAAGGCGTTTTCGAGAAGCTCTTTTACGACAGAAGCTGGGCGATCCACGACCTCGCCTGCAGCGATTTGGCTGATGAGCACGTCGGGCAACAAGGCAATGGCGCGTTGATTCATTTCACCATTATAAAGGGCGGCTCGACTGGTGCAGACCAAAGGTGGCTACGATTGCCTATTGGTTTAGGTGATGCGGGCCCGGGCCACAGGCGGATTTTTCGCAAAGTAATTGGCGATGCCCTGGGCAATCGCTTGAGCGATTTTTTTTTGATGGGCCGGGTCGTTGAGCTTGCGCTCTTCGTCCGGGTTGCTGATAAAAGCGGTCTCCACCAGGATGGAGGGAATGTCAGGTGCCTTGAGCACAGCAAAACCCGCCTGCTCTACACGCGGCTTGTGCAGCTTGTTGATTTTGCCAATGTTGCCAAGCACAGCGTCCCCGAGCTTCAAGCTGTCATTGATTTGTGCGGTGGTGGACAAATCAAGCAGGACTCGGGCGAGCTGATTGTCGGTGCCGCGAATGTTCACCCCACCGATGAGGTCGGACGCATTTTCTTTGTTGGCCAGCCACTTGGCCGCCGTGCTGGTGGCCCCCCGCTCGGACAACACGAAAACGGATGAGCCGCTGGCTGTGGGTTTGATGAATGCATCGGCATGTACCGAGACGAACAGGTCGGCATTCACATTGCGCGCCTTTTGCACACGGGTGTTGAGCGGCACAAAAAAATCGCCGTTGCGTGTGAGCATGGCCCGCATGCCGGGTATGGCATCAATTTCGGCCTTCAGCAATTTACTGATTGCAAGCACCACATGCTTTTCATAGCTGCCACCTCGCCCAATCGCCCCCGGATCTTCGCCTCCGTGGCCAGGGTCGATGGCCACAGTGATGACCCTTTGCTTCATTTGCAAAGCGGGTTGTTCGGGCGGGTTGGAGTGTGCTTTGGTTTGCGTTGCGGGTGCTGGGGATTGTTTGACGCTGGCGGGCGCATCGCCTTGCGCCATGCGCTGGGCGCGCGCCATTTCATCTTCGCGATTGCCCGCTGGCGTGCCCTGACCATCTTGAAGCAGCGCCAGCAAAGGGTCGGTGGGCGTTTTGGGATAAAAATCAACCACGAAGCGATTTTTGTATTCGGCCACTGGATCGATGGTGAATATCTCAGGCTTCACCTCGGTTTTCAGATCGAACACGAGGCGAACCGTGTTGGCGTCAAACTGCGCCACACGAATTTGCTGCACATAAGGGTCGTCTGCCTGCAGGCGAGCGGTGAGCTCTTTGAGGGTGCTATCTAAGCGCATGTCCAAGAGATCAATCACCATGCGCCAGGGGTTCTCGATCATGAAGTGTTTGTACTTGATGGCACCTGCATGCTCTAGCGTAACCCGGGTATACTCATCGGCTGGCCACAAACGCACATCCACAAAGCGGACCTGATCGATGGCCCACGCCCCCACTGGCACAAGCTTGAGCAGCAGCCCAGCGCCAGCGGTTTTCAATAGATCACGACGAGAACTCATAAGCTTTGTTTTTTTTCCAGTTGTTGCAACAAGCACTGGCCCGCTTCGGAATGCGCGACCAGCTCAATGCGCCGACCTGAATCGCCAAGGTAAGCGAGCCGAAGGTGAATGTCAGGCTTGGGCAAGAGTTGCCCTGCCTTTTCAGGCCATTCAACCAGGCAAATTGCATCTTCTTGTTCGAAGTATTCCCGAAATCCAGAGTCAGCCCATTCATTTTGATCGAAGAAACGATAAAAATCAAAATGATAGGCAGAAAATTTCAAGAAATTGTAAGGTTCAACCAACGCATAGCTTGGGCTCTTGATGCTGCCCCGCACACCCAGGCCACGGAGCATGGCACGCACCAGGCTTGTTTTCCCCGCCCCAAGCGGACCTGAAAAATACATGGACATCGGCTTGGGAGCCGCCTCCACAAGCTGGGCCAGCTTTTGGCCTACACTGTGAGTGGCGCTTTCATCGGGCAATTCAATCTCTAGTGTGGTCATGCAAACAGACGTTTTTGAACAAAAAAACTGGGCGCTTTTGCAATCAGCAGCGCAAGCCCAGGGACTGTATTGCCTGGGAGTAAGTGACACCCATCTTCAGGCCTGTGAGCCTCACCTGAAGGCCTGGTTGAACGCAGGCATGCACGGTGAAATGGCTTACATGGCCAAGTATGGCATGGACAGGCTGAACCCGGATTTGTTGCATCCCGGAGCCATCCGGATTGTATCGGTGCGCATACCATATGTGAGCCAATCCCAGATGGGAGATGACGCACAGGCATTTTGCGCTCAAACCTTGGATGCCGTTGATGACCCAAGCGTGCCTTACGTCAGCCTGTACGCGCGGGGCAGAGATTACCACAAGGTGATACGCCAGCGCCTGAAACGGCTCGCAGACACTTTGAACAGCACTTTGCTTAAGCAAGGGGAATTTACATTTCGGGTGACCTGCGACAGCGCACCAACACCTGAAACTGAAATTGCCCGAAAAGCAGGCCTAGGCTGGCGAGGCAAGAACACCTTGCTAATCCACCCGCAAGAGGGTTCGTTGTTTTTTTTGGGAGAGATCTTCACCAACCTGCCTTTGCCAGTGAGCAAGCCGTTTGAAGAAAACCATTGCGGGCAATGCACTCGATGTTTGTCGGCCTGCCCGACTGGCGCGATTGTGCAGCCATACCAAGTGGATGCTCGGCTATGCATCTCGTACTTAACAATTGAACACGAGAGTGCGATTCCCTTGGACTTGCGGCCAAAAATTGGCACCCGCATTTACGGATGCGACGATTGCCAACTGGTCTGCCCATGGAATAAATTCGCCAAGCCCGCGCAGTTTGCTGACTTCAACCCCAGAGCGCCTTTTGAACAGCCAGATTGGACAGCCATGATGCGGTGGACCGAAGAGGAATTTTTAAAATACACCGAAGGCAGCGCGATTCGCAGAATTGGCTACCGAAAATTTAGAAGAAACCTGGCGGTGGCAGCAGGCAATAGCGGTGGCAGCCCTGCGGTGTTGCAGGGCTTAGCACACATGCGGCGAACTGCTGATGATTTTTTGGCTGAACACATTGACTGGGCACTCAAGCGCCTGAATGCCTAAACTGGAGACTAACTTGAGTCTTAATCCGCCCCAAACCCTCCACAAATTTTTTGCAAAGGCTCTGTGTTTTTTCTTGCTGAACTTTCCC
>DASUEF010000022.1:0-5116 GCA_036275215.1 Limnobacter sp.
GCCGCAGACACACTGCGACAGCGAGTACATGAGTTGGGCTTCGACACAGGCTTGTCGAATACACACATCGTTCCGCTGCTGGTGGGCAATAACAATGCATGCCTTGAACTCAAGGCCCATTTGCAACAAGCAGGCATTCGAACCTCTGCGGTGCGCCCGCCCACCGTGCCCCCCAATGCCGCACGGGTTCGGCTTGCACTGAATACAGGTCACAGCCAGATGGTGTATGCACAACTGCATCAAGCGCTGAGCCACTGGAAGGTAAGTGCATGAAGCAGCCCGAGATCACGCAAGTGCTGTTGATGGCCCATGGCTGGGGTTATAACCATCGCTTCTTCAACCCCTTGCTGAATACACTTCCCGCAAACACACGCGACACTACCTTGTTTGTTTGCCTGGAAGCAGGCTACTTTCCCGAGCAGGCCAGACAAGGCTTGATGGTTTACTCACCCGGAACCAACACGCAAGACCAATGGGTGCACTACACGGCAGAAGTGCTGCACAGCCTGGTACTGGCCTACGCCGAAGTACCTTGGCTAGGCCTGGGGCATTCACTGGGGTTTTCGAAACTGCTGGATTTTTCAGTGCGATGGCACAGCCTGTTGAGTATTCATGGCTTTACTCACTTCGTGAAAGGCGATACCAACACCCAAGGCACTCCACCGCGTTTGCTGTCTCGCATGATCCAGAAGGCCGAACAGAATATGCCAGAGGTATTGCGCGACTTTCACAACCGTTGCGGACACCATGCGCAGTGGGCCACCCTGGATGAACAAACTTTGTTGGCCGACCTGCGCAGCATGCAACAGTTAAACGCTGCACATGCCTTGCAACAAGCCCTTTCACATGGCCCAGAATTACATGCTTGGGCTGGCGACGCAGATGAAATAGTGCCGTTGCCGCTGGCGCAGCAATGCTTTGAACCCGATTTGAAACTGCAAAACCGTGAGTTGCATACACTGGCTTCAGAGCATGCCGGAATTGCCACCGCCCCTGCGCGGTATACTGGCACCTTGTTGCCCCTTCTCAGCCAGCATTAATTTCAAGCTGCATTGAAATGTCCGAAAACGCCTTGCCGCGAAAACCGAATTCATCCCAGGCTGCTTCACGCCGCTTCTCCGATGCTGCCCGCGATTACGATCATCATGCACGCGTACAAAAACATTCAGCCCAACACCTGTGTCATTGGCTGGATCAAATGCTACCTGTCGACTTCAACCCAAAGGCTTGCGTGGATGTGGGCAGCGGCACCGGGTTTTTAACCGAGCATTTGCTGAACAAGTTTCCGGAAAGTGCTGTGCATGCCGTTGATTTGGCCCAAGGCATGCTCACCGAATTAATGCGCAAGTACCCCACTGAACGCCTGCACACCCACTTGCTCAATGGCGAGGAACTGGCTGTTGAGCACCTGTGGATCCCGAACCATTCCCTGCTGGTGTCAGGTATGTGTGCGCAATGGTTCAGCAATATCGAGGAAGCGATTCGACGTTGGCTTTCGGTGTCGAACACGGTGGCTTTCAGCGTACTGCTGGATGGCTCCTTTCAAGCCTGGGAAGTGGCACACGCGGACACCGGGCAAACCAGTGGTTTACGGGCTCTGCCTCGCGACGATGACTTGCAGGACATCATGAACGCATTGGTCGCTGAAGGCATTGCTGCAAGCACTGCTCACCACACCAAAGACTTTCTGGACCATCACCCCGACGGACTCTCTTTTGCACGCAGCCTGCGTGCCATTGGTGCAGACCAGCCTCGCACCAACCATACGCCAGTGAACCTGCGCAAGGTGATCTCCGCGCTGGGTGAAGCCTGCACCATGAACTACCACATTGGTTTTTATTACCTGGAACGGCCGTGAAACATTTGTTTGTAACTGGCACCGACACCGGCATCGGCAAGACAATTACCAGTGCATGGCTTTGCAAACACTGGCAAGCGGATTACTGGAAGCCGGTGCAAAGCGGGCTCGAGGGTGGCAGCGACAGCGAGTGGATTGCCCGCCTGAGCGGACGGGCGGTACACCCGGAACTTTACCGTTTGACCCAGCCCTTGTCGCCCCACCAGGCCGCTGACATCGATGGGGTCAAAATTCAACTGACCGATTTTGCACTTCCCACAGCTGAACGACTCGTGGTGGAAGGCGCCGGCGGTTGCCTGGTGCCCCTGAACTGGCGGGACACCATGCTCGACCTCATGAAACACCTGGGCAGTTGCGCTTTGTTGGTGGCCCGCAGCGGGCTCGGTACCATCAACCACACCTGCCTTTCATTGCAGGCCTTGAAATCCGCTGGCGTGCCTGTGCTGGGCGTGGTGATGGTGGGTGAGACCAACCCTGCCAATCGCGAGGCGATCGAACATTTTGGTGAAGTGCCGGTGTTGGCTGAATTGCCTGTGTTCAGTGAGTTGAAGGAACAGGCGCTTGAGGAATATGCCATGCCAGAGCGCCTTGTTCGTGCGCTCGATAGCCTGTGAGCACGTACAACCCGCATGAAACAACTCTCTCACACCGAATTGCTTGAACTGGATGCGCAATACTGCTGGCACCCCTTCACGCAAATGCAAACCGCTTCGCCACCTTTGGCAGTGGTACGTGGTGAAGGTGAGTTTTTGGTCGATGCCCAAGGCAACAAGTACTTTGATGCCGTTTCAAGCTGGTGGGTGAATATTCATGGGCACAGCAACCCCACCATTGCGAAGGCGATTGCACAACAAGCACTTGAGCTTGAACATGTGATGTTCGCAGGTGTAACCCACCCGCCCGCTGTGCGTTTGGCTGAGCGCCTGATTCAGCAGGCCCCGATCCCCATGGCCAAGGTTTTTTACTCCGACAATGGGTCCACTGCCATTGAAGTGGCCCTGAAAATGGCTTTTCAGTATTGGCAGAACAAGGGTGTCATCAATAAAAAACGGATCGTCGCTCTACAAGGTGGCTATCACGGAGACACTTTCGGTGCCATGGCCACTGGGAAGTCCAGCGGTTTTTATGATCCCTTCGCGCCCTGGCTGTTTCAGGTTGATTTCATCCCCACAGGGGTGTGCGCCTGCACTGAGGAAGAAGCTTTGGCTTCACTCGACCAGTTGTTGGCCAGTCACAGCCATGAAGTTGCCGCCCTTATTCTGGAGCCATTGATTCAAGGTGCCAGCGGTATGCGATTCATGCGCCCAGCCCACGTGGCTGAACTGTGCAAACGCTGTGAAGCCGCAGGCGTGCTGGTGATATTCGATGAGGTATTCACAGGCTTCGGTAGAACAGGCACCCTGTTTGCCGCCGAACAAGTGGCACAGTTTGGTGGACAAGCCGACATCATTTGTATTTCAAAAGGGCTTACCGGCGGCTTCATGCCCATGGCAGCCACACTCACCAGCCAAGCGGTGTACGACGCGTTTTTAAGCGACCAGGTTGGCCATGCCCTGCTGCACGGCCACTCCTACACCGCAAACCCATTGGGTTGCGCTGCAGCCCTGGCCAGCCTCGCCTTGTTCGACGCAGAACATACGTGGACGAACATTCGCCGCATTGAAGCTACCCACCAGCGGTGGCTGCCTGCCTTGGCCTGCCACCCCCTGATTGAAAATCCGCGCGTGTGCGGCACCGTGGCGGCCTTTGAGCTAAAATCCAGTCACAGTCAGTACGGTTCAAGCGCGAGTCAATGGATACGCCAAACGTTTCTCGAATTGGGCATTGTGGTGCGACCCTTGGGTAACACCGTGTATTGGGTACCGCCTTATTGTACCGAGCCCGAGACACTGGAGAACGCCTACCAAACACTGATGCACGTATTACAACGCTGGGGCAGCCTGATTGCACCCGGCCCCGGAAGCGAATTGTTCTGAAGGATGCACATGGAAAGCCAAATTACCTGGGTTGAAAACAAAAAAACAGCCCCACCCGCCGTTGATCAGCAACGCTGGAGCGTCGAGGCCATTGAAGCCCTTTTCGCACTCCCGTTCAACGACCTTATTTTCAAGGCGCAGCAGGTGCACCGCGAGCATTTCGATGCGAACACCGTGCAACTTTCAACCCTACTTTCCATTAAAACCGGCGGCTGCCCTGAAGACTGCGGCTACTGCCCCCAATCGGCCAAGTACAACACCGGCGTGGAGGCTGAAAAGCTGATGCCCATCGATGAAGTATTGAAAGCCGCACAGGCTGCGAAGGACAAAGGTGCCACGCGTTTTTGCATGGGTGCCGCATGGCGCAGCCCCAAAGACCACCAGGTTGAAGCTGTGGGCGAAATGGTTGCCGCAGTCAAGGCCATGGGCCTGGAAACCTGCGTCACCCTGGGCATGCTCAAAGAACACCAGGCCAAACAGCTGCAAGAGGCCGGCCTGGATTATTACAACCATAACCTGGACACCTCACCCGATTTTTACGGGGATATCATCAGCACCCGCACCTACCAAGACCGACTGGACACACTGGACCGTGTACGCGATGCGGGTATCAAAGTGTGCTGCGGTGGGATTGTGGGTTTGGGTGAAACGGTAACCCAGCGGGCTGGCCTAATTGCCCAACTCGCCAACATGGCCGAACCGCCTGAAAGCGTGCCCATTAACAATTTGGTGAAAGTTGAAGGCACACCACTGGCAAACAACGAAGAAATCGATCCACTCGATTTTGTACGCACCATCGCCGTGGCCCGCATTACCATGCCCACCAGTTTTGTGCGTTTGTCCGCTGGCCGTGAGAGCATGAATGAGAGCACACAGGCCCTCTGTTTCCTGGCAGGTGCCAATTCTATTTTCTACGGTGAAAAACTGTTGGTAACAGACAACCCGGAACTGGAACGTGACACCCAGTTGTTTGAAAAACTGGGTTTAAAGCGACTTGAGAGTTAAGCACCGAAACCCATTGTTTTTAATCAAGAAATTCCAAACAGCAGGTTCAAATACCTGAGTCAAATCAATGGTTTGGCGGGGTGAAGGCAGGCCTTCTCCCGCTTTATCCACACCAAAATTACGCGCATAATTAAAGCCTTGCATGCGAAACAGCGCAAATCGCTTGAATTGCTGCTGTTGAAGGGAATAAGAACATGAAAAAAACATTATTTTGTGCCTGCTTGGTGCTAACACCTTTGCTGGCACCCACTTTGGCCAGTGCCCAAGCTGGCGGCGT
>DASUEF010000023.1:0-2525 GCA_036275215.1 Limnobacter sp.
AGGCCGCCGACTTTGTGGTGATGGGCATCAGCACCTACGAGCTGGCGTGTTGGGTGCGGGACAATCTGAGGTATGGGCAATTGATTTTGGAGGAGTATGTGCCGGGCACCAAGGCCACTGGGTGGGTGCATTGCTCAATCCAAACGAGTAAAAACATACAAAAAACAAGCACCAAGTTTAAGGGATCAAAAACTTTGTATGACGGGATACTGCTCCATCCACCCGTTATGAATGGGAATAAACAGCGATGACTAACAGACTTATTATTTGTTACACATTACTTATATTACTTGTCACCGCATGCAACAAAACTGGTGAACAAACCACAGCACGAGAGACCGACTCAACAACAACTGAAACACCACAAATCACCAATTGGATATTCGGACAGTGGACCATCGATTACGGTGAGGGTTTTGAGCTTGCTGTGGGCTGTCAACGTCCAGATATTCAGTTTGGTGAAAGGTATGTGTACTGGCGAGACGACGTGGACGGTGAGCCCTATGAAGAATTGAACAGAGTAGACGAATATTTAATCGACGGTGATTCAATCAGAATTCGCATTACACAAGCAACCAGCGCAGAGCCCATGATCTTCAAAGATGGCACCATGCATTTTGAGCAACAGCCGGATCGTTCAGTGATGATGATGAATCCCCGCTGGTCTGACATGCACGTCAAGTTGATTAAATGCGAGTCTTCACCGTTCCCCTACTCTCCCGACGTGGCACCCACACCACCCCGTTACCAAGGCATTGAGCCGGGCATTGTCGACCAGCCGAGGGGGGACATTTAATCAACTCGGCGGCGCTGGGCTTGCTGTGTTTATGTGGGGTAATTTCATCAGGGCAGGTTTTTTGGCAACACTTTGCGACCAACAAACTCGATGCCCTCTTGGTTTAATCGCAGCAAAGCCTTGTCAGGGAAGGCAAAACCAACATTGCCAGAGGCCACCCACAACCAGCGTTGAATTTTCGAACTGGCCTTTAAATGACCATTCAATTGCTTCACGGCGGCCTGCTTTTTGGCGATCACGGTGCTCACCTCGGCTTGGTTTGCCGGGTGAGGCTCCACGGCAATCAAGCCGCCCAGCCGATGCCCAAGCAAGTAGTCCCAGCGGTGCTCACTGGGATAATGCGGCTTCAATGCAGCATCCAAATCCAAGCTGTCCAACAAATCACGCTTCGCAGCTTTGTCAAAGTAAGGTCGATCTTTCGAAGCGACCGCAGCAAGACCAGGTTCTACGCCTGCACGCAGGTGAGACCCATTCACAAGCGCCTTGGGCAGTGGCGTTTTGACGTTTTGTTTCGACATGCTCAACCCTGCTCAAGCACGGCTTGCCGCACAGCTGCACCAAACCTTGACGAATATTCGGTCAACCCACCCCAGCCTGAGACACGATCATCTTCCGCACCTGGATCCAGATCCGAAATATTCAAGGATTCAACCTGACCTGCTTCGTCAAAATGAAGCATGTGGGTTTTAAACTCCATGCCAAGCACGCCGGTGGCTACGGCTTTCATTGCCGGTGTGGTGGGCACATCAAAGGCCTCGCACAACAACTGCCAGCGCGCATTGTTGGCTTTGAATCGCTGAATCATCCAGACCATGGTGAGCACATGTGGGGAGTGCGTGGACAGCACAACCCGGTAACCTCGCCACAACAGGTCAAGCACCAACAACATCACCGCAGTCACCGCTTGGGGGTGCAGACCCATTTCTGGTTCTTCTAGCACCACCCAATCCGTCTCTTCACGCTTGCGCAGCTGCGTGGAGGGCAACAAATGATACAAACCCAGCATCATGGGTGTGAATTCCCGCTGCCCTGCAGTCCAGGTCATGAACGGCAAATGCATATCGCCATGCACCAAACGCAATCGGCGCGCATGGCTCATGTCTTCCTCAATGCCAATCGTTCCCCCATGGAAAATGGCTTGGTCAATTTTTTCCCGGATTTCCTTCTTGAGTCGCTTGTCGACGGGGAATAAAGTGCCCGCATCTTTGCCATTGAATCGATCGTTCAGATTTTGGCTAAACATCCGTGCCACGGCCGGTACATCTGAACCCAGTTTTTGAAACGGAGCGGCCCAACCATCGCTAATCAACATGGATCGATGCGCGGGCACAAAGAACAGTTTCTCGGTGCCATTGCCCAAGCGCCCAAGCCCTTTGGGCGATATGGATTTGCCGCTCAGGGACACATGGGTTTTTTCTTTGTCCCAGGCGGCGGCCATGCCAGTGCCAAAGATGAGATCAATCAATACCTCAGGCCTGTCTGTTGGGTGGCCCGCAGCCCGCAGAGAGTCGACAATTTGCCGGCCATCCATGGCCACCTTCAACCATTGAAGCGCCAAACTTTTGCCCGCCCCCTGTGGCCCCACAAGCACGGTGAGGTCCCCAAAGGTGAGGTCGAGATTCTTCAGGTGTGCAAAATTGGATATTTTTAAACGCGCCGGTTTGCTGGGCTTGGTTGTCTGCATAAATATTGGGGGCCTGTGATGTTGATTAGACATTAACATACAGAG
>DASUEF010000024.1:0-12339 GCA_036275215.1 Limnobacter sp.
TGAAGTCTCTGAAGAAGGAGCCGAGGGTTAATTCAACCTTCGTCTTCGAATGGGGCGACCAGTCGCCCCTTTTTTTTGTCCAATTCAGAATACGACAGTTAGGAGAGTAGCAATGGCTGAAATTACAGCAGCAATGGTAAAGGTACTGCGCGAGAAGACCGACGCACCCATGATGGAATGCAAAAAAGCATTGACCGAAGCAGCGGGCGACATGGAAAAAGCAGAAGAGATTCTGCGTGTGAAGCTGGGTAGCAAAGCAAGCAAGGCCGCCACCCGTGTGACAGCAGAGGGCTTGGTTGGTATCTTCATTGATGACGCAGGCAAGCTAGGCACCATTGTGGAAGTGAACTGCGAAACCGACTTTGTTGCCAAAAACGATGACTTCATCGGCTTTGTAGCCAATGTGGCCAAACTGGTCGCCAATAACAATCCCGCAGACGTTGAGGCCTTGAGCGCGTTGCCTTTGGGCGAGGGCACCGTGGAATCGGTGCGCGCAGCATTGATTGGCAAGATTGGCGAAAACATGTCCATTCGACGCTTCAAGCGCGTGCAGGCCCAGGGGCGCCTCACATCCTACATTCACAGCGGCAAAATTGGTGTGCTGGTCGATTTTTCTGGCAACGATGAGCAGGTTGGTAAAGACGTGGCCATGCATATTGCTGCCACCAAGCCCAAGGCGTTGCATGAAAGCGGCGTTCCTCAAGAAGACATCGATCGTGAACGCTCGGTGGCCAAAGCCAAGGCTGAAGAATCTGGTAAACCAGCTGACATCGCCGAGAAAATGGTTGAGGGCTCTGTGAAGAAGTTCCTCAAGGAAGTTGCGCTGCTCTCCCAGCCATTCGTGAAAGATGACAAGCAGACTGTTGAAGCCATGCTCAAGAGCACTGGCAGTAACGTGCACGGTTTTGACCTGTTCATCGTGGGTGAAGGCATCGAGAAAAAGGTGAATGATTTTGCCGCTGAAGTAGCTGCCCAAGCCGCTGCCGCTGCACGTTAATCGTTCACGCTTTGAGGGGTTTCTCTGTTTGAGAAGCCCCTTTTTATTTGGGGTGTATCCAATCTTGCACCCTTTACGTTATAGAATCCTGACAGTGATCGGACAAGAGGCGTGAATGGCAGCATACAAGCGGGTGTTACTCAAATTGTCAGGCGAAGCCCTGATGGGAGACGACTCCTACGGCATTAACCGCCAAACCATTGAGCGTATGGTGGCAGAGGTGGCCGAGGTGGCCGCCCTTGGCGTTGAAATCGCTGTGGTGATTGGAGGCGGCAATATTTTTAGGGGTATAGCGCCTGGCGCAGCTGGCATGGACCGCGCCACAGCCGATTACATGGGCATGATGGCCACCGTGATGAACTCCCTGGCTTTGCAGGACGCATTCCGCCGGGCGGGTGTTGAAGCCCGTGTTCAATCGGCACTCAATATTGAGCAGGTGGTGGAGCCGTATATTCGGCCCAAAGCGATTCGCTACCTTGAAGAGGGTAAAATCGTGATTTTTGCGGCCGGCACAGGCAATCCGTTTTTTACCACCGACACCGCAGCGGCGCTGCGTGGTTCAGAGATCGGTGCAGAGGTGGTGCTTAAGGCAACCAAAGTGGATGGTATTTACACCGCCGACCCTAAAAAAGACCCCACTGCCACGCGCTTTGAGAAAATTTCCTTCAATGAAGCGATTTCCAAAAATCTAGAGGTGATGGACGCCACGGCTTTTGCCCTATGCCGTGACCAAAAACTCCCGATTCGCGTGTTTTCAATCAATAAACCTGGTGCGTTGCACAGAGCAGTCACCGGGGAAAATGAAGGCACCTTGGTCCACATGTGAGTGTGTACAAATCAACCAGTCCATTTCGCAGTGAGTAAACAATCATGAGCGTTGCAAACATCCGCAAAACAACCGAAGAGAAAATGGTCAAGTCCATTGATTCTCTCAAGACCGATCTTCAAAAAGTGAGAACAGGTCGTGCCCACACGGGAATCTTGGATCACGTTCAGGTCGAGTACTACGGGTCGCTTGTGCCCATCTCCCAGGTTGCAAACTTGAGCTTGGCAGATGCTCGCACCATCACGGTTCAGCCCTGGGAAAAGAACATGGTCAATGCAATAGAAAAGGCCATCCGTGAATCGGATTTGGGTTTGAACCCCGCTTCCATGGGCGAAACAATTCGCGTGCCAATGCCAGCGCTTACCGAAGAGCGCCGCAAAGAACTCACCAAGTTCATCAAAGGAGAAGGTGAGCAGACAAAAATCGCAATTCGTAATCTACGTCGTGATGCCAACGAGGCCTTCAAAAAGCTGGTCAAAGACAAGGAAATCTCTGAAGACGATGAGCGTCGCGCCCAAGACGACATCCAAAAGTTGACGGACAAATACGTTTCTGAGGTGGATCAGGTGTTGCAGGTGAAAGAAGCCGAGATCATGACGGTGTAACCAGCGCACAATGCCCAACTTCATCAGCTCCACCTTGGATGTGCCTGCTACATCCAACATTCCCAAACACATTGCAATCGTGATGGATGGCAATGGCCGCTGGGCGAAAAACCGCTTGCTGCCCCGCGTGGCGGGTCACAAGCGTGGGGTGGATGCGGTTCGTCGCACGGTGCAGGCATGCTGCGAGTTGGGAGTTGAGCATCTCACGCTTTTTGCATTTTCCTCGGAAAACTGGCGTCGGCCAGCCGAGGAGGTATCCCTGCTGATGCGCCTATTCATTCGTGTGCTTCGTCGAGATGTGGAGTCGATGCATCGCGAAAATATTTGTCTGCGTATCATCGGTGACATTTCCGCCTTCGAGCCCGAACTTCAAGCGGCTATTGCCTCGGCTCAGGAGTTGACCAAAAACAACACACGTCTTTATCTCAACGTGGCGGCCAATTACGGAGGCCGTTGGGACATTTTGCAGGCCACCCGAGCCATGTTGCTGAGCAGGCCAGATCTGGCCAAGTTTCCTGATCTTATTTCGGAATCGGACCTTGCAAAGCATTTGTGTTTGCAGGGCAGCCCTGAGCCAGACCTGTTTATTCGCACCGGTGGTGAGCAGCGAGTTTCCAACTTCTTGCTCTGGCAGTTGGCGTACACTGAGTTTTATTTCACAGAAAAATACTGGCCCGACTTTGGCAAACCAATGCTGCTGGAAGCCATTGATTCGTATAACAACAGAGAACGACGCTTCGGTAGGACGTCCGAGCAACTTGACCCCGGTGCACCCGAGGCAAAAAGCTCATCCAGGTGATCGTCTCTCACCCGAGACAACAACATGCTTAAAACCCGAGTGATCACTGCAGTGGTTTTACTCTTGGTTCTGTTTGCCGTGCTGGGTTATGGCGGTGAACTGGGCTGGAATTTATTTGTTTTGCTGGTTCTGGCCACTGGGTTTTGGGAATGGGCCCGATTCAACCAAACTCTATCAAATCATGCGGTGGCTTACGCCATGGTCTGCAGTGTACTGGCGGTCTTGCTTTTCACGCTGTTGCCGCTCTCTGTTTATGGAGCGCCCTTGATGGCCCTTGCCGGCGTGTTTTGGGTGGCCTTTGCTCCTTGGTGTCTGCGCAAGGTGGAAATTGGAGCGCTTCAGCATGCGTCGCTATTTTCAGTCACCGGTTGGATTTTGCTGTGTGCAGCGGGGGTCGCACTTGTTTTGGCCAAACAGGGTGGGGTGGTTTATTTGCTTAGCCTCGTGGCAATTTGCTGGGCTGCCGATATTTTTGCCTATGTGTTTGGCAAAGCCATGGGCAAACGTAAACTTGCCCCCAGCATTTCACCTGGCAAGAGCTGGGAGGGCGCGGTGGGCGGCACATTGGCCGTTGTGTTGCTGAGCTGGTTGCTTGTATTGATGGCAAGCCAGTGGCCAATTCTGCAAGAAACCTGGCAGTTTAGGGCCTTGGAGCGTTGGCATCCACTCGTATTCACTGTTTGGCTTGTTGTGTTAAGTGCATTCAGTGTCGTGGGGGACTTGTTCGAATCCATGCTTAAACGGCGTGCCAACATCAAAGACAGCAGCCAACTTCTACCTGGCCACGGTGGGGTTCTAGACCGCATCGATGCGCAGTTGCCAGTGCTGCCACTTGCAGTGCTGTTGGTATTTATTGGGTCTGTTTAATGGATTTTCATGGTTAAGCAACAGTCTCTTTTGATTTTGGGTGCCACCGGCACGATTGGGGTCAACACCCTGGATGTTGTTGCCCGTCATCCGGAGCGCTTTATTGTCCAGGGGTTGGTTGCCGGTGCCAACATCGACAAGCTGTTCCAACAAGCTTTGGCTCATCGCCCCCAAGTTTTGGTGATTTGTAATGCCCAAGCTTATGCACAATGGCAGGAGCGTGGTTTGAGCGACATGCTTGAGCGGGTTGCAGGGTATCGGCCAGACGTTCGCGGCGAAGAGTCTTTGGGTGAGTTGTGTCAAAGTAGTCAGGTGGACACAGTGGTTGCGGCCATCGTCGGCGCTGCGGGTCTCAAACCGACACTGCTCGCTTTGCAGGCCGGCAAACGCGTGCTGTTGGCCAACAAAGAGTCACTGGTGCTGGCCGGTCGTTTCATGCTCGAGGCTTGCAAGCAATCGGGTGCACAGCTCTTGCCCGTGGATTCCGAGCACAACGCGATTTACCAATGCTTGCCTGCAGATTTTGATGTGAACAATGCCAGCCAATATGGCATTGAGCGGCTGATTTTAACCGCTTCCGGTGGTCCATTTCGTACCAAGCCTCAATCTGAATTACACCAAGTTACGCCAGCCCAAGCGATTGCGCATCCAAATTGGGTAATGGGAAGAAAGATTTCTGTGGACAGCGCGACCATGGCCAACAAGGGCCTTGAACTGATTGAAGCACTCTGGTTATTTGGTTTGCCCGCGGATCATCTGTCGGTTTTGGTGCATCCCCAATCCATCGTGCATTCGATGGTGGAGTACCGCGATGGCAGCGTGCTTGCACAACTGGGTTGTCCAGATATGCGTACCCCGATTGCCCATGTGCTTGGTCTACCTGATCGAATTGAATCGGGTTCTCCAAGGCTGGATCTCGCAAAAATTGCTCAGCTTCACTTTGAGAGTGCCGATTTAAGTCGCTTTCCCATGTTGGGGCTCGCGTTTGAAGCTTTGAATCAAGCAGACACGCTGGCACCTGTATTCAATGCAGCCAATGAAGTGTCCGTTGAGTTGTTTCTGAACGAGGCAATCGGATTCATGGACATTGTGCGCATTACCGAACAATGCATGGCACAATTTGAAGCACATCGGGTGGCCAGTCTGGACGACGCTTTTGCGCTGGATAGGGCCGTTCGCCAGCACGCGCTTGAGTGTGCAAAAGCCGTGTCGAGGTAGGTCGCTCAAATGCTGAATTCTTTGCTTTCGTTTTTGGTTGCCCTGGGTATTTTGGTGTTTATCCATGAATACGGTCACTACAGCGTGGCGCGCTATTACAAAGTGCGAGTTATTCGCTTCTCCGTGGGGTTTGGCAAACCGATCTATCAGTGGATAAATCGCAAAACCAAGGTGGAATGGACCATTGGCTGGATCCCACTTGGCGGCTACGTCAGGATGCTGGATGAAAGAGATCCGGACAGTCTCAAGGGTCACGATATAGACCTGAACACAGCGTTCAATAGAAAACCGGTGGGGCAGCGCATTGCGATAGTTCTTGCAGGCCCATTGGCCAATCTAATTTTGGCCGCTTTGCTGTATGGTTTTTTGGCCTACATGCAGCCTCAAGGCCTGTCCACCCAGGTTGCTGAGCCCCCCAAGCATAGCCTTGCCGAATCTGCTGGTCTCATGGGGCAGGACCTGATTACCCATGTGAATGGCTCAGAAGTGCCCACTTGGAACGACGCCACTTGGGCTTTGCTCAAAGCCAATCTGTTTGATGACGACATTCACATTCAAGTGTTGCGGGCTGGTCGACCGGTGGAGCTCCAACCCATCTCTGCCTCAAAAATAACTGCTGAGCTGGGGCCGGGCTTGGTTCAAGACCTTGGATTGATGCCCTTTGAGCATGACGTGGAGGTTCGGGCTGTTGGGGAGGGTAGCGCTGCTGAATCCGCAGGATTTCAGGAGGGCGATAAGCTGCTGAAAATCCAAGGCGTGGCCATTGAGAGCTCTGCTCAATTTACAAGACTGGTCCAGGCCAAGCCAGCCGAAGACATTGAGGTGTTAATCCGCCGAGATGGCGTGGAGCTCTCACTGTTTGCCGTGCCGGATAGCTTTCAGCTTGAAAGTGGAGCGGTTGTAGGGCGCCTCGGTATCTCCATCGGGGGGCAGCCTACTCTGGTCAACAATCCATTGAGCCCAGTAGAGTCGCTCATCGCCGGCCTTGGGCGAATGGTGGAGGTGAGTGTTTTTTCGTTGGTTGCGTTGGGTAATATGCTCACCGGCGATCTTTCATGGAACCACCTCAGTGGGCCCGTGTCCATTGCATCGGCTGCTGGTCAATCTTCAAGCCTTGGAATTCTGCCTTTTTTCAGTTTTCTGGCGATGGTTTCTGTTAGCCTAGGGATTTTAAATCTTTTGCCCATACCGCTCTTGGATGGCGGGCACTTGATGTATTATTTGGCCGAAATTGTGCGGGGCAAGCCTGTCGACGAGGTGTGGCAGGTGAGGGGTCAAAAACTCGGAATTTTGCTGATCGGTTTGTTAACCGGTGTTGCTTTTTTTAATGATATCCAAAGGCTGCTGTTTTGAAGCCTTCACATATATAGGTCCAACCTTCTAGGGTTGGTAGGAACGATCTGAATGACAATTCGAAGTACTCTGTTTCCAGCTCGATTGGTGATGCCAGTCGTGGCCGCCTGTGCACTTTCGGTCAGTGGGGTGCAGGCCGCCGTGAACCAGTTTGTGGTCAAGGACATTGAAGTTGAAGGTCTACGCCGCACCGAAGCAGGCACGGTCTTCAGCTATCTACCCATACGTGTCGGCGATACTTTTAGCGACGAAAAGGCGCTCCAAGCCATCCGTGCTTTGTTTGCCACCGGGTTTTTTGATGACGTTAAAATTTCTGCCCGTGGCGATGTTTTGGTCGTCACCGTGGTCGAGCGGCCCGCAATCGCATCCGTAGAGATCAATGGCACCAAAGAATTTGATAAGGAGACTCTCAAAGAGGCTCTTAAGGGCGTTGGTATCGGTGAATCTTTGATTTTTGATCGCTCACTACTGGACAAAGCTGAACAAGAACTAAAGCGGCAATACCTTTCCCGTAGTAAGTACGGAGCCCAGGTTCAAACTCGGGTCGATGAGTTGGCGCGCAATCGTGTTGGCATTACTTTCAACGTCGATGAAGGTGAATCAGCCTCCATTAAGCAACTGAAGATTCTGGGCAATAAGGATTTTTCTGAAAAGGATTTGCTGGACGAATTTCAACTCAGCACCACTGGATTCATGTCGTGGTACAGCAAGAACGATCAGTACTCACGTCAAAAGCTCAGTGGTGACCTCGAGAAGCTTAGGTCTTTCTACCTGAACCGTGGTTATGCTGATTTCAACATCGAGAATACACAAGTACAAATTGCGCCCAACAAGCAAGACATTTACATCACCATCACGGTGAAGGAAGGGCAGAAATTCAGCTTTGGTAACGTAGAGCTCACCGGTGAATTGCTCGGTCGTGAAGCAGAACTTAAAGCCCTGATACTTGCCAAGCCTGGCACCACGTTCAACGGCGAGTTGCTCACCGATAGCACCAAGTCCATTCAGGACCGCTTGGGCAATTATGGATATGCATTCGCCAATGCGAACGTTATTCCGGATTTGGACCGTGAAAAGCGAGTCGTCAACATCAATATTGCAGTTGATCCGGGCAAACGCGTTTACGTGCGTCGCATGAACATCGGCGGCAACACACGCACAAAGGACGAAGTGATTCGCCGGGAGTTCCGCCAGTTTGAATCGTCCTGGTATGACTCTCGAAAAATTCAGCTATCCAAAGAGCGGGTAGACCGCCTTGGTTACTTCTCGAATGTGGACATCGAAACACAGCCTGTTCCTGGCACATCCGATCAGGTGGATGTCAACATGAACGTGGAAGAAAAGCCCACTGGCAACCTGCTTCTCGGAGCGGGTATTTCAAGCACCGATAGCTTGATTCTGTCTGCCGCCATTCAGCAGCAGAACCTGTTTGGTACTGGTAAAACGGTGGGCTTGGAACTCAATACCAGCAAGGTCAATCGCACAATTTCCTTCTCTGAGACTGATCCATATTTCACCATCGATGGTGTGTCTCGTAGTTTCGAAGTTTATAACCGTCGTACCGACCCGAGCGAGTTAAATCTTGGTGATTACATCATTGAGACCACCGGTGTGGGCTTGCGATTTGGCTATCCAGTCAGTGAGTATGAGCGGATCTCGTTTGGTACCGGTTACGAAGGCACTGATCTAGAAGTGGGGCCCTTGAGCCCGGACCGATTCCGCCTATATGTCAACGATTTTGGAAATTCAAGTTACGCGATCCTCTTAAATGCAGGGTATTCCTTTGATAGCCGAGATTCCGCGATTGCGCCAACACGTGGCCAAGTTCGTCGAATTACAGCGGAGTTGGCGACACCTCTGGGTGATCAGGAATTTATTCGAACCACCTACCAAGAGCAGTGGTATTTCCCGATCGGCAAGCTGTATACCCTGGCCTTGAATGGCGAAGTCACTGCCGGCTTTGGATATGGTGAATCACCGTACCCAATCTTCCGCAACGTATACGCGGGTGGCATCGGCACGGTGCGTGGTTACCGGTCTTCGTCATTGGGTCCCCGAGATCTAGACAACGTGCCAATTGGTGGTGCCAAGCGCTTAATCGGCAACGCTGAATTTTTCTTCCCCATCCCTGGCCTGTCAAAGGATCGCACCTTCCGTGCGTTTACATTCTTTGATGCGGGCAACGTCTTCCAAGAAAGCGAACGCATCAAATTGGGTGAGTTGAGATATTCAACCGGGGTAGGCATTTCCTGGCTATCGCCCGTTGGACCCTTGAAGTTCAGCTTGGGTGTGCCTCTGAACAAAGAGCCCACCGACGAAACGCAACGCGTGCAGTTCACCATCGGTACAGGCTTCTAATAAAAAGCAGCATTTGATTAATTTGGAGAGTGATTTGAAGAGCGTGAAAAAATTTCTGATTGGTACTGCGTTGTCTTTCGCCGTGGTATTGCCGACCATGTCACAAGCGCAGGCTGCGAAAATCGGATTTGTTAACACCGAACGGATTCTGCGTGATTCCAAGTTCGCTGTTGAGTCGCAAAAAAAGTTGGAGCGTGATTTTGCAAAGCGCCAAAAAGAACTCGAAGATCTGGCTGCCAAAGTGAAGGCAGAGGCAGTGAAGCTGGACAAAGACGCGATTACTTTGCCTGAAAATGAAAAAGTGAAGCGGCAGCGGGACCTGGCCGAAATGGATCGTGACTTCCAGCGCAAACGCCGTGAGTTTGAGGAAGACTTGGCTCAACGTAAAAACCAAGTCGTTGGTGAGCTTGTAGAGAGAGCCAACCGAGTTATTCGTCAAATTGCTGAGAAAGAAAACTACGACATCATCTTCCAGGAAGCTGTGTATGCCAACAAACGCATCGACATCACCGACCAGGTGCTGACGAGCTTGGATGCCGGCAAGTAATACGCCATGCAATTTATTGAAACGAGCCTGTCCAGCCTTCTGGATCTCTTTGGTGGGCGAGCAGCCTCGTTTCAACATGGGGCCGTTGAAGATTCGACCATCGCACTCCGCGGCATTCAGTCTTTGGAGCGAGCTGGGTCCGAGCACCTCAGTTTTTTGTCCAATCCCAAGCTTAAGCAGCTTCTGCTGACCACAAAGGCCACGGTGGTGTTGGTTCGGGAGCACCACTTCGACGAGTTACGCAGTTACGTTCAGTTGCATGTTCAAGCTGGGCAGGCCCTACCCGTTGCTTGGCTTGTGCCTGATCCTTATCTGGCCTATGCACGTATTCAGCAATGGTGGGTTAGCGCAAGCCAACCAAGTTCTAGGCCTGGCGTGCACCCCTCAGCTGTGGTGGATCCTTCGGCGCAACTCCATCCGTCGGTCACGGTGGGGCCCAACGCTGTGATAGGGCAATGCTGCTTGGTGGGAGAGGGGGCTCGCATTGGTGCGGGTGTGGTGCTGGGAGACGCTGTGGTGGTTGGGGCCAATACACAAATTCACCCCAACGCCACTGTGTATCACGAGTGCGAAATTGGAAGTCACTGCATTGTGCATGCTGGTGTGGTCATTGGTGCGGACGGCTTCGGCTTTGCCAACGACAAGGGCACCTGGGTAAAAATTCCGCAGGTGGGCCGCGTGTTGATCGCCGATCATGTTGAAATTGGGGCCAACACCACCATCGACCGTGGTGCCATTGACGACACCCTGATTGGCTTTGGTGTAAAACTGGATAATCAAATACAGATCGCTCACAATGTCACCATTGGTGAGCACACCGCCATGGCAGGGTGTGTGGGTGTTGCAGGAAGCACGCACATTGGCGCACGTTGTACCGTGGGCGGAGCGGCCATGTTGCTGGGTCACCTTACGATTGCGGATGGTACACACATCTCGGGCTGCTCGGCCGTGATGAGCAGCATTAAAGAGGCAGGAGCCTACAGCGGCATCTTCCCTTTGCAAGATCACAAGGAATGGGAAAAAACAGCCGTTGCGCTGAAACAAATCATGAAGTTACGCGCCGACGTACGCGAACTCAAAAACAAAACAAATCTTTAAAGTGACTCAGAAGCCTATGACTACCCCACTCATCGACATCAAGGGAATTCTTGAACAACTGCCGCACCGTTACCCGTTTGTGCTGGTAGACCGTGTTCTTGAACTGGAGCCCAACAAGCGCATACTCGCTCAGAAAAACGTGAGTTACAACGAACCGTTTTTCCCTGGGCATTTTCCAATTCACCCGGTCATGCCCGGTGTATTAATCATGGAGGCCTTGGCACAAGCAGCAGGTCTTCTGTCTTTTAACTCCATGGAAACAAAACCCGGCGACAACTTTGTGTATTACTTCGTCGGCATAGACAACTGCCGATTCAAACGCCCCGTGGTGCCAGGCGATGTGCTCATGTTGGATGTTCAAGTGGAACGCGTATCCCGAGGCATCTGGAAATACAGCGCCAAAGCGTTGGTGGATGGCAATGTGGCCGCGCAAGCCGACCTGATGTGCACCGCGCGGGAAGTATAAAGACTCTTTAGATAAAGGACCGCTCTGCTGCCATGTCAATCCACCCCAGTGCCATTGTAGACCCCAAGGCTCAAATTGATTCTACTGTCGAGGTTGGACCGTACTGTGTGATTGGACCCCATGTAAAAATTGGTGCTCGCACCAAGCTTGGTCCGCACACCATTGTCTCTGGGCACACCACGATTGGGCAGGACAACGTTTTTCATGGCAGCGCTACCATTGGTGGCGATCCACAAGACAAAAAATACAAAGGTGAACCCACCGAGTTAATCATTGGTGATCGCAACACCGTGCGGGAGTATTGCACCTTCAACACGGGCACGGTTCAGGATGGTGGAAAAACCACCATGGCCAACGACAATTGGATCATGGCCTATGTGCACATTGCCCACGACTGTCACATCGGCAGCAATACCATCATTGCCAACAGCGTGCAGTTGGCAGGCCATGTGCACATTGAAGACTGGGTGATTTTGGGTGGCATGAGCGGCGTTCATCAGTTCATCCGTGTGGGTGCACACGCCATGACGGCCTTTCAAACCAAGCTCACACAAGACGTTCCGCCATTTGTGATGGCCGCCGGTTACCCGGCTGAGCCCGCCGGTATCAATTCCGAAGGACTGAAACGTCGAGGGTTTTCACCCGATGCCATTCTGAATATCAAACGGGCCTACAAGGCGATTTATCGCCAGGGGCTGAGCATTGCAGATGCCAAATTGGCAATTGACACCTTGGCGCAAGAAGCACCCGAGGACGCCAAACCCCACCTTGTGTACATGCGTGCATTTCTGGATCAAGCCACGCGCGGCATCATTCGTTGATCCATGTCTGGCGCTTACACCAAGATTTATCCTTCACAATCCGCCGACGTGGCCATCGCCGTCGGCGAAGCCTCCGGCGATTGGATTGGCGCCTTGGCCATTGAACCGCTGATCGCCCAGCATGGCCTGACTGTGCAGGGCATTGCTGGCCCCAAGCTCCGTGAATTGGGTGTGAATGCCTTGCATGGCTCCGAGGAGTTGTCTGTGCGTGGGTATGTCGAGGTATTGCGGCATTTGCCCCGTCTGCTGGCCATGCGCAAATCTCTGATTGCCCATTGGCGTGACGTGGCCAGGCCCAAAGTGATGGTTGGCGTGGACGCTCCCGATTTTAACCTTGCGCTGGAACTGGCCCTAAAAGAGGCAGGCGTGCCCACGGTGCACATG
>DASUEF010000025.1:0-4318 GCA_036275215.1 Limnobacter sp.
TTTTTTTACCTTCCTTAAAGGGTGTGGTGAGTAATGTGTACAACAAAATGAATTAACTGAAAAGCTTTTTTCATCAATACATCATCAACAACCCGTTTGGATTGTTTTTTTCAAAAGAATTGTGGTTTTTTTCTCGCACCATGCGAGTGCAATTTCTCAAAAAAATTCAGAAATTTTTTTGGCATTGCTCTTGCTAGATTTTTTGAACACTCATTTTGCAAGCGTGGTTTGCTGTGTTCAAACATCTCTCCAATCTTTCCCATCACGCGGCCTGGCGAAGGCAACTTGAACTGTTGCTCGACTCCGCTGGCGAGGGCATCTATGGCATCGATTTGCGTGGGCGATGTGTGTTCATCAACAAGGCAGGTGCCGAGTTATTGGGTTACAGCGCCGATGAGGTGCTGGGTCGCAACATGCATTACTTGATGCACCACTCCTATGCCAACCGCGATTTGATGCCTGTGTGCGATTGCCAAATCTTTAAGGCTTTCCAGAACAATCGCGGATGCCGCGTTGACAATGAAGTGCTGTGGCGCAGGGATGGAACATGCTTCCATGCGGAGTATGCCTCTTACCCAATTTTTGATGGCGAGCAGGTGGTGGGCGCTGTGGTGACATTCAACGACATCACCGCGAGAGTGGAGGCACAAAACATCAAGCAAGCGGCGCAGACTGAACTTGAACGACGGGTGGCAGAACGCACTGCACAATTGCAGACGGCACATGATCGCATGCGCCGACTGTCTTCCCATCTCACCACCGTCCGTGAAGAGGAACGCATCCGGATTGCACGCGAGTTGCATGATGATCTGGGGGCCAGACTCACCGCGCTTGATCTGGAGTTAAAAGCATTGGCCTACCGACTCGATGGGCAAGCGAACTTCGCTTCTCGACTGCGCACCATGACAGAGCTTACCGAGGGCGCCATGGAGAGCCTGCGCACTATTTTGTCGGATCTTCGCCCAGGGGTGTTGGATCACCTGGGTTTGTGGGCTGCGTTGGAGCATTTGCTACAAGAATTTGAGTCTCGAACAGGGATCGCATGTCGGTGGATGCTGGCACCTACTCTTGAGAAAGTGAGGCTCTCCAAGCGCAGCGAGACCTCGCTGTACAGAATTGTGCAGGAGGCGCTTCACAACGTTCATAAGCATGCTGCCGCCACCGAGGTGCAATTGCGCATCACCCATGCCGATCGATCTGTGTTGTTTGAAATTCAAGACAACGGGCATGGCATGGTTCATAGAGCCGGACAAAACGGATTTGGCCTGATGGGTATTGAAGAGCGCGCATGGGACATGGGGGCGCAATTTAGCATTGTGTCTGAGCCGGGACAGGGGGTTTGCATTCGATTGCGTCTGCTAGGGGCGTTGTCCAATTAATAACAGGGGAGGGATGTATGCAAAGTGTGTTGGTGGTGGATGACCACATGATCATTCGGAGGGGGCTCGTGCAAATACTGGGCGAGATCGACCAGTGCTGGTATGTGGCGGAAGCCTCCGATGGAGTCGGCGCCTTGCGTCAGTTGCGCGACAAATCCTTCGATGTGATGCTGCTCGATGTTGCCTTGGGTGAGCGTGATGGCTTTGATGTACTCAAGAGCGTGCGCAGTGAGTTCCCAAGGCTGGGTGTCGTGATGCTTTCGGTGTATCCGGAGTCACAGTTTGCACTGCGCGCCATTCGCAGTGGAGCAAATGCCTATCTCAACAAAGGCTGCTCGCCTACCGAGTTGGGGCAGGCGATTGGTTTGGCTGCCAAAGGACAGGTCTACGTGACACCGACCACAGCAGGGTTGCTTGCCACAGGTCTTAGACAACCCAGTGACCTGGTGCCTCACGAGCGCCTATCCAATCGTGAGATGCAAGTATTGCGGATGCTGGCTCAAGGCGGGACCGTGCAGCACATTGCACAAACTTTGAGTTTGTCGGCCAACACCGTGTCCACGTACCGTGCGCGCCTGTTCGAAAAGCTTGAACTGAAGAACCTGGTGGAGCTTGTGAACTATGCGCGCACACATGGCTTGTAGTGCAAGCACTACATCGCTTTCAATGAATCAGTGATACCCGCCTAGGCACCTCTGCCCCAAACTTTGATCATTCATCCAAGGAGTGCACATGGCAAGAATGCAGGGGTTCAGGTTGGGCATTTACGTGTTCAAAGATGCCGAGGTGGTGGATTATGCAGCGCCTTATGGCGTGTTCTCGGTGGCCAAGCGATTTGATCCAGAACTGGAGGTTTTCCTGCTGGCCGAAGCCATGCGTCCGATTCAAACCCAGGCGGGTCTCACCGTGTTGCCCAGCTACAGCCTGGCCGATCAGCCAGACATGGATGCATTTCTCATCCCAGGAGGTTTTGGCACTCGGCAAGAGCTCAACAACGGCAAGCTCCATGATTACATTCGCAATCTGCCCGAGCACTGCTTGCTGACCAGCGTGTGCACCGGATCGTGGATTTATGCACGAATGGGTTTGCTGGATGGTATGGCGGCCACCAATCGCAAAGAGCCCGATAGGCTGGAGGCTTCTCATCTTGGAAAGACCCCTATTGATCGGCTCGCTGAAATTGCGCCTGCTTGCCAGGTGAGCCGCGCACGCGTGGTAGACGCGGGGCGGATCATCACAGGCGGTGGAATCGCCAGTGGCATGGAGGTGGGCTTTCATTTACTAAGGCGTGCTGGCTATGACGAGGCATTTGTTGCAGATGTTGCTCGCGTCATGGAATACAGCAGGGCCTATGAGCAATACCAGCATGACATCGATTATTTCCGCCCAGCCTTGAGCCGCGCCCGCGCTTGAGTTTCAACCTGTTGTCCCAAGGAGTGCAGCATGTCTTTCTTTAAAAATCCTTTTGACCCAAACATCCGCTTGGGCATGCGTTGTAGCTGTGGCAAGCACGACACTCAGGCAGCACACGACCATGAAACGGCGGTGCAAGAGATGGAGAGCCGTGCGGTGGAGTCTGCTGTGATGCACGCCCTATTTCCGGACGACAATTTACGTCGACGCTTTTTAAGTGCAGTGGGAGGTGCAACGGCCATGGCCGCCGTGGGCAGTTTGTTTCCACTTGCTGCTGCGAAAGAGGCATTTGCCCAAAGCGTTGGGCCGCTTGAAAAACAAAAACTCAAGGTTGGTTTTATTCCCATCACCTGCGCCACACCCATCATCATGGCGCAACCCATGGGCTTTTATGCCAAGCAGGGTTTGGATGTGGAAGTTGTAAAAACAGCCGGTTGGGCTGTGATTCGAGACAAGTCCCTCGCCAATGAATACGATGCCGCGCACATGCTCTCTCCCATGCCGCTGGCCATCTCTGTGGGCGCAGGCAGCAATCCCATTCCTTGGACCATGCCAGCCGTTGAAAACATCAATGGCCAAGCCATCACCCTGGCGCTTAAGCACAAGGACAAACGCGACCCCAAAGACTGGAAGGGTTTTAAATTTGCGGTGCCATTCGATTACAGCATGCACAACTACCTGCTGCGGTACTACCTGGCCGAGCACGGTCTGGACCCCGATCGCGATGTGCAGATTCGTGCGGTGCCCCCGCCCGAAATGGTTGCCAACATGCGGGCTGACAACATCGACGGCTTTTTGGCACCCGACCCGGTGAACCAGCGTGCGGTTTATGACGGGGTGGGCTTCATTCACCTATTGTCCAAAGAAATATGGTCCGGCCACCCTTGCTGTGCCTTCGCCGCCAGCAAAGCTTTTGTGACACAAAACCCAAACAGCTATCGAGCCTTACTCAAAGCCATTCTTGAGGCCACGGCGTATGCGCGCAAGCAAGAGAACCGCAAAGAGATTGCTGCGGCCATTGCCCCCACCAACTACCTCAACCAGCCGGTGACCGTGGTGGAGCAGGTGCTGACAGGCACCTATGCCGATGGGTTGGGTGGGGTGAAAAAAGACCCCAATCGAATTGATTTTGATCCGTTCCCATATCAGAGCTTCGCCATCTGGATTCTTACGCAGATGAAGCGTTGGGGGCAGATCAAGGGTGATTTGGACTATGCCAAGGTTGCTCGTGAGGTTTTTTTGGCCACCGATGCCACACGCCTCATGCGCGAAGTGGGCATGCAACCGCCCGCTCAAGCCATCAAGCCATTCAGCGTGATGGGCAAGTCTTTCGATCCCAGTAAGCCCAAGGCTTACCTGGACAGCTTCTCGATCACCCGCCACAAGGGGTAATGCACCATGCGTCATTTGAGTAAGTCCGCCTGGGCACCTTGGGCTTTGTCGCTGTTGCTGTTTGCGGTGATTGTGGGCGTGTGGGCTGTGGCCACGCAAAAAGAGCAAGCAGCAATTGCCGTGGATCCCGAGTA
>DASUEF010000026.1:0-4764 GCA_036275215.1 Limnobacter sp.
GGTGATTGAACTGATGCGCAAACACATGAAGGCATCGAGTTTTAAGATGTGGCGCAAACGCATGGCGGGCCGCAACACCAAACACGTGAAGCTGCGCAGCCCAGAGGTGGGCCGGCACCACTGCCCCACGCAATACAAGCCGCGCTAAACAAACCGTACCAAGACCACCGCACTGCGCGGGGCCTTGTGGCTTTGCTCAATACTTGCGCTTGCGTGCAGATTGCACAGGGCTACGCCCTTCAATGTGCCTAAAAGTGATTCGCCCTTTGCTCATGTCGTACAAAGACAGCTCCAGGGACACCTTGTCACCCGCAATAATCCGGATGTGGTTTTTGCGCATTTTGCCCGCGCTGTAGGCAATCAATTTGTGACCATTTTCCAGGGTCACCAAAAAACGGGAATCCGGCAGAATTTCGTCCACCAGGCCGTTCATTTCCAGCAATTCTTCTTTTGCCATGTTGCAATCTCCAGTGAATGCAAAAAGCCCGGCCATGGCCGGGCTTTCAATCAGGCAGCGCGAATGTTGGAAGCCTGCAGGCCTTTGGGGCCACTTGTTACATCGAAAGACACTTGCTGGCCTTCGGTGAGGGACTTAAAACTGTTGCTCTGAATGGCCGAGAAATGCGCAAACAAATCTTTGCTGCCGTCGGACGGTGCAATAAAACCAAAACCTTTTGAATCGTTGAACCACTTTACAATGCCTGTTGCCATGCTTGAAACTCCTGAAAAATAAAAATACGGGGTACTGCCCCAACGGGGCGACAGTCAAGAAGGCAAAGGATTGAAGGGAAGAATACCGCGCGTGGCGGATAAAAAACCGAGCAGCTAAAGCTGAACTTGAAGATCGCTGGCACCCACTATCCACTGGTTTGCCAGCAATTGCAAACTTTATTTGTTTTTATTTTGAAGTACCCGGCAACAAATCCGCCAGGCTCAACACCGAACGCGCCACATCCACCAGCTTGCGGTTCTGGTCCATGGCTGTCCTGCGCAGCATGCGGTAGGCGCTCTCCTCATCCAGCCCGCGGTGCATCATCAAAATGCCCTTGGCCCGCTCAATCACCTTTCGCTCATCCAGCGAGGCCTTCACGGCGTTCAATTCTTCGGTGAGGTGTTGCAAGCGCTCCGATTGCGCACGCAACACGTCCAGCATGGCCTGGTTCACGGGCCCGGCGGGTGCCGCTCCTTCTGCATCGGCAGGTGCAAAAAGCTTCTCTGGCTCCAGCCCCGTGGCAAATGCATTCAAGGGCGAAATCACCTCGGGCGTGGCCAGCGCATTCAAATCGTGTTCTTGAGGAATCACGCCCCGCACCAGCTTGCGGATTTTGTCGTCACACAGCTTTTTCAAACGCTCGGCCAACTGCAACTCCACACCATGAAACGCATCCATGCGTTGGGTACAACAGGCAAACCAGTCGTCTGACTGCTCTGGCTGCAACACCGTGCCCAGCGCCCCCAGCAACACCTGGCGCATGCGCACAAGCTCTGCACCTGCCTCTGGCACCTGGAGTGCCGCCTGCGCAGCTTGCTGCGCATTGGCAAATGAATCAAAGCGCTGCAAGGCTTGCTCTTGCATTTCCATCAAATACTCAATGGTTTGCACTTGGTCAGCAGAAATTTGGCCCGCAGCATAGGCCGCTGCCCCCGTGGCACGCTCTTGGCCCGCCCACTCCTTGCCCTGCATCAAATGGAACAGAGCCACCAAGAGGCGAGAAATATCGGGATCGACCGCCACATCGGCCGCCTCAAAAATAAGTGCCAGCAAAGCCTCCACCACCTGGCGATACTGGCCCGTGATGGTGGCAGGTGTATGCAGCATGGCGCTGACCCGCCCACGAATATGAGGCAGCTCATCCAGCGCATGCAAGGCCATTGCAATTTTGGTGTACAAGCGCACGCCGCCACTGAGCTGCGCAGGCTGATCGCCATCCACCAGGCGCTCCAGCAGGCTGTTGTAGGCCACACCCGTGGCCTGTATGCGCTCTGTGCGCAAGGCGGTATAGCGCTTGCCCTGCGAGGCAAGAAACAGGTTGGAAGCACCACGCTCATGCTGCAAACAATGAATCAACTCGCTGGCCACACAAATCAACTCGCAGGTGCGGGATAAACTGCCCAACTCCTCCACCTCACAACGCCTGGCGGCCAACAAAAAATTAAGCGCGGTACTCACAACAATCGAATCCTGAAAAAGTTGGCATGCAAGGGCCACAGTGTCGACCGAAACGGCCGCGCAAGCAAGCCCATGGAGAATCAACCCCCGCCGGTGTCGCGTGGTGTGGGGGGCGCATCAGGGTGTTTGGGTGTTTTTGGTTTATCTGACTGGATGGTGGCAATAATGCCTGCAATGCTCATCCCCACTCCACCGCCAATCACTGCGTTTGGCACAACCGTAGGTACCGGCACACAATTCAACACAGGCCCAACAATCACACACGCCAACAAACCCACACAACTAGTCAAATTACCCATTCCGTATAAACACTTGCGGCGAGGGTTTGCGTTGTAGATCTCCATCTGCCGATGGTAAGCCGCCATGTTGCGCGCATGGATTTCGTCTGAGTTTCGCATCACCGGCCGTGTAGGCGCTTGCATCTGCAAAGGTTGTTGTGGGGTGTTGATTGGGGGCAACCCGTTCATGCCTTACTCCTTGAGTGGAAGGAGCACTGCGTGGGGATCAATCTGGAAAAGTTCCAAACGCACCCAATTGCTGAGCAGTGTGTTGAATCACGCCATGAACAACAGCCCGCAAACACCTCAGCTCGCCAGCAAACGCACTGGCCAGCTCGGGTCTTTCTGCAAGCAGCAGCTCATTCTCCTTCTCGACCTCGGCGTATAACTTGTTGGCCTCAGCAACAATCTGCCCACGCATTGTTTGAACAATTCGTGATGTGGTGACCTTGCTCAAACTCAGCACCTCACCGGCCTTGGCCAACACGCTTTGATCAATCTCTGAAAAACGGCGAACGCCCTCCACAGGCCACGCAAGTTCAGTCAAATCTGGCCAGCGATTTTTGTCGAAAGCCAAGCAAAAAGCTTTGGGCGCACCAGCGCAGGCCAGCGGCACATGGCGGCCGTATTTGCCAACGCCTCCACGCTGCCCTCTGAATACTTAAAGCTTCGGTCAAGCCCCAACAACTGGCATGCGTCAATCGCGTGCCTTCTTTCGGTTTGCCCAGGGTTAGCAACGCGATCAAAACGATCCACCACATAGACAGGCGCAGGCGCAGGCACATACAAACGGTGCACCACCGGCACATCCAAACCCATGCGCTGTGCAAGCCGCATGATGAACCATTCGTTGATCACAGAATGCGGATAATCCCCATCCACATGGTTGGGCTTGAGGATGTGGGTAGAGGGTGTGGCGCCAATCGGCTCAAACAGCTGGCCACGCGCAAACACCACTGCAAGCTTGTGCTGCGCGCCAGCCAAGGACATTTTTTGCTTGCCCCGTGGCTCAGTGGCACACGCGGCAACTGCTCGATTCTGCTTTGCAAGGCCTTTTGCGACAAGCCTTTTAGCCGAGCGCTTTGTTCGGCCAAAAGGCCGGGGGGCAACAAGGTCATGGAGCCAGCCGACTCTGCCCCGTAATGCTGCAACAAGCCAAAGGCATCGGCCCTGTCCACCCGCGCATCTTTGGCCAGCAACACCCGCGCACCCTCTTCTGGCAGCAGGTTGTCGAAATACCATTGCACCGGCCGCACACTGCCCCCGACTCCGCCAGCACACCCACCTCAACATGGTTGATGTACACATGGAGCGATCGCGTGTTCATGGCTGTTTCCTGGCCGTGAGCTCTGCGCTCAGAGCACGCCCAGCCTCTTCGGGCACATCCAGAATGACGTGTATCCCCATGCCACGGAGCACTTGGAACAGCTTGCCCCAATTGACCGAATCCGAGCCCTTTTCGACTTTGCCGAGAAAGTTCTCGCTCACGCCAATGCTATCGGCTGCATCGTCTTGCCGAACCTTCTGGCTTTTGCGACAGGCGCGAACGATTTGACCAATGCTGGCGGGGTCGCTGATCTTGAGTTGCATAATTAATCCTCATGATTGTAAGGAATATTTGAGGAGAATCGTCTCGTAGTGCCAAAGATGGGGGGCCGTACAAGTCCTGCTCGGCACAGCGACACTTCGAATTTGGCAGCTTTGCCCGCCATCAGACTGAGAAGCGCTTGGCCGTCCAGCGCTTGACGTCGTCGTTCATCTCTTTGCTCATCTGTGATTTCTCCTTCATTACCACCTGAGCAGAATTTCACTGGGTCATTACATGGCAACGTGGTGATCGAGCGATTCTGGCGCACGGTGAAATACGAGGAGATTTACCTTCGGGCCTACGAAACCACATCGGAAGCCAGAAAACATTTGCATGAGTACATTGAGTTTTACAATACGGGGCGAGGCCATCAGGCGTTGGAGTACAAAACCCCAGGCGAGGTGTATTTCGTCAAGCAAGTTGCGGCATTAGCCACTTAACCCGCAGGGCTGGGTCTTTATTAAAAATCCACGAAAACTGTCCGACTAAACGGGACCAGCTCTTCGCAAGTATTCCTGCAACCGCTGGTACCTTTGATCATGAATCAAACTAGGCTCGGCCTCAGCAATCTGGCTTAAGCAAAGCCTCAACTCCGTTGGTGCCCAGGGCTGGGCCACAATAATGGCATTCAAAAACACCAACGCATCCACCGGAAACCGGGTACACAACCTAGATTCATACAGTATGTGCACAACACCATACGGCTGCTCAATCGGCTTTAGCCAATC
>DASUEF010000027.1:0-7712 GCA_036275215.1 Limnobacter sp.
TTCAACACCACAGGCAACCCAGTGATGGCTGGTGAGGCGATGTACGAAGCGGCGCACTGAGTCGACGGGCTTGGCTTGGTCTGTGCCATGCCGAGCCTCGTTTACTCCACCGCTTGCGCTTTGAAGCGCACAGGAGCCATGCCCCAAGGCGTGCGCCTATCTGTATTTTCCTCCCTGAGCTTGGCCACGCGTGAGGCTGGTGCGTCTTTGAAGACCCGAGGTGTGAGCCTGTTGGCCTTGGATCAGCCCGTGTATCCCTTCTTGCCCCTGGCCAGGGGCATGCAAAGCGAAAGTGTCGCTGTTGCATCCGGTCCGTCTTGTCGCCAAGCAAGGCTTGTCGACCGCGCCGTTCCGGCCCCTGGCTGTGGGTCAAACCGGGCGGGCTGCCCTGAATCGGCCAGCCAGGCATCACAACCGCGGGTCTTGTGCCGCACCGGGCCCTGGCCGGTGCAGAGGGCTTGGTGCGAGCATCCAGAAAACCTGCCCTTGCGTGCCGCAAAGGACCGGTGCCGGTCAACCGAGAGGTTGCCGGCAGGGGCCGAGCCCGACCTCTTTTTTGGAGGGGCGGACCCAGGTCATTCAGGCCCAGCAAGGGAGATACAGGTTTTCAGCGAGAAACAAGCCTCTGCTCGGCTTGTGGCCAAAAACGTGGCACGGTCGGGCAGATTGTCCTGAAGGTCGCTGCAGGGGCATTGGCGCCCGCTGGCTTCTGGGCCCCGGCCGGTGCAGATGGCTTGGTGCGAGCATCCAGAAAACCTGCCCTTGCGTGCCGCAAAGGACCGGTGCCGCGCAACCGTCAGGTTGCCGGCAGGGGCCGAGCCCGACCGCGCAGTTTTGTCGGGGCGGACCCAGGTCATTCAGGCGGAGCCAAGGGAGACACAGGTTTTCAGCGAGAAACAAGCCTCTGCTCGGCCTTGGGCCGGCACGGAAGCTCGACCTCGGGCCACTAAAGAGGCTCAGCCTTGCGCCAACCCGGAGGCGCAGCATCATGCCCCGTAAGTGGCATCCAGGTATTTCAAGATGTCCGCCGACTCATACATCGCCACACCTGTGTTGGGGTCAATCAGGTAGGGCACCTGCACTTTGCCAGTGTGCTCTGCTAGCCAAGCCCGGTTGCGTGTGGTTCCTTTGGGACCTTTGAACAATTTGTCGCGGAACACGGGGGGACCCATGTCGGTCATAGCGCCTTTGGGCGTGTTCTTCAACAAGTATGGAATCTCCAGCTCACACAACCTAGCACGCACAGGCTTGGAATATGGACTGGACTCAAAGCTGTAAAGCACCAAAGGTTGTTCCGGTGCTTTGGACGGGCGGGTTTTCATGCCCTGAAAGCCGCTTGGGCGCGCTTGGAACAAGCTGGCCATCACCGAGCTGCCCACAGCCAGGCGACGGCCCAGCCCGCGTTGGCTCTTGATTCTGCTTTGGTAGGTGGACGCCAAGTAGTCGATGATGTCCGCTGATTCATTGATCACCACACCCGTGTTGTCGTCCACCAACAAGGGGAACTTGGTGCCAGGCTTCAGCGCCTTGGCTTCTGGGCGAAAACGTTTGCCGCCGGCGGGGCAAGGCAAAATCATCACGTCCAGATCCATTTCACACAAGGCCTCGCGCACCAAACGGCAAAATGGGCTGATTTCAATGTCGTACAGCTTTAGGGGAATTTCTGGTGTTTTCTTGGCTCGGGCGGTGATGCCTGTGCCGCGCCAACCGCGCGCGGTGCCTGCCAACAGATTCAATACGATGTCAATTTGTGTACTCATGGCCTTGTGTCTCCTGCAAAGTGTGGCTATTTTGTGGGCCAAACCATTTTGCGTGTAGGCAATTCCTCCTAGGTCGCGGGATTGCTTGCTACTATTTTCAAAAACCCAACGCCTTTGGAGTGCAATTTTGAAAAAACTGCTGTTGATCAACGGTCCCAATCTGAACCTGCTGGGCACACGCGAGCCGGGTATTTATGGCCACATGACCCTCGCTGACATTGAAAAGGCCCTGAAGGCACAAGCCGAAACAGAGGGATTTGAGTTGCTCACTTACCAGAGCAACCACGAAGGTGCACTCATCGACCGCATCCACAAAGCAAAAACTGAGGATGTGGCGGGCATCGTGATCAACCCGGGCGGCTACACCCACACCAGTGTGGCCTTGCGGGATGCTCTGGCTGGCGTTGGAATCCGCTTTATAGAGGTACACCTATCCAACATTCACAAACGGGAATCTTTTCGGCATCACAGCTACCTGTCAGATATTGCAGAGGGTGTGATCTGCGGACTGGGCTGGCACGGCTATGCAAGTGCGCTGCGGTATTTGAACACACACAACGCCTGAAGAAGCACTGCCGGGCGGAATCCGTTTCAAGGCAAGGTGGGTATCAACAGGACGTCCCACCCCCCCCGTCCATCATGTTTTCAATCCATTCAAAGTTGGCCATGGTTTCTTGCCTGGCCAGTTTGCTGCTTGCCTGCGGTGGAGAAAATCCCGCGCCAACCAACACCCGCGTCGCCATGCAAGCCAATGAATCTGCGGTGGTGGGCGCTTGGGCCACGGCACCTTATGGCCCGTATCCACTGGGCCCGCTGACACGCGGTGGGACTCCCACCCCCGGGGCACCCGAAGTGGCCCTGTTTCCCGGCAATCAGGCCAACAACCAAAGCTTCAGGATGATCATCCACCCCACCATCGGTGGTCGGGCGGTGCGGGTGAGGCTGAGCAACTTGGTGGGTGACAGGCCCATTCGGTTTGAAAACATTTCAATTGCGAAGGGCAACCCCTTGACGCCCAACATCGACGCATCCACCCAGACGCTTTTGACGGTTCGGGGCCAAGTGTTCGGTGTGGTACAAGCTGGTGAAGAGTTGATCACGGACCTGATTCCATTTGAGTTTGAAGCCAGCGAAGACCTGGCTGTGAGCTTCCATGTGGCCGGCGAAAGTGGCCCCATGACCTGGCATGCGGTGAGTTTTGCGCCACAATTCATTGCCCGTCCAAATAGCGGGGACCAAACCCAGGACGCCACGGGCACGGCCTTTCAACAGGTGTCTGTGGGTTGGTTCTTCATCTCTGGCCTGGATGTGCTCAATCCGCAAGCCAAAGGCTCCGTGGTGACGATTGGGGACTCCATCACGGATGGCGCTTACCAGGCCTTGAACCAAAGATGGCCAGACTTTTGGCTCAAAGGTTGCAGGCTGCTGGCGAAACCATTGGCGTGTTGAACCAGGGCATCAACAGCAACACGGTCACCGATGTGAGAGATGGCGCGGCTGGACCGCCGTTGGTCAAGCGCTTTCAGCGTGATGTTGTGAGCCGCAGCGGGGTGAAGACGGTGCTCATTCTGGAGGGCACCAACGACCTGGGGGCTGGGGTGGACGCGCCCGAGATCATTGAGGGCCTAAAAACCGTCATTGCAGAAGCGCGGAAAGCCGGATTGTGCGTATACCTGGGCACCATTTTGCCGAGGGCAGACGTCGCTTTCGGATGGTTTCCAGACGGACCCACGGTGAAAGAGCCGCGCCGCCAGGTCTTGAACACGTGGATTCGAACCACTGACCTGGTGGACGGCGTGCTTGATTTTGACGCTGTGATGCGCCTGCCTGGCGCTGAGATGTTGCCCAATGCGGCGCTTTATACGCCAGATTTGCTGCACCCCAACAGCCTTGGGTTTAAGGCCATGGGCGATGCCATAAACCTTGAGACCGTGCTTGGAGGATTTGGCGCACCAAAGCGCTGCAAACAATAAACCCCGCACGCAGCGGGGTTTGGCACGGGGTGCTGTAAGCCCTCAGGACGCTTTCAGAGCCTCTTCCTTTTTGTGGCGAATGGACGACATGTACGCCGCCACAATAAATGCCACACCAATGAGGCCGGTGATCACCTCTGGCACATGGTATTGCGTGCCAACAAACATGATGATGGAAAGCACACCAATGGCGTAATGTGCACCATGCTCGAGGTAAACATATTCTTGAAGAACACCACGCTTGACCAAGTCGATGGTGATGGAACGCACAAAGATTGCGCCAATCGCCAATCCCAGCATGATGATGACTACGTCACGAGTGACCGCAAAAGCGCCCACCACCCCATCGAAACTGAAGCTGGCATCCAAGACTTCCAGGTACAAAAACGCAGAAAACCCCATTTTGCCGACAATGCTGACAGCACCACCGCCGTTGTGGTCTCCGCCGGTCATTTCTTTGAGGCGTTGCTCGAACAACTGGTCCAGGGTATTGATGGCCACAAACAACACGATGCCAGTTACGCCACTTAACAACACCTTGTACTGCAGGGCTTCATCAATGGCCATGGCAGTGATGATCACAACGCACAAGGCAATCAGGGCCGCCACACTCTCCAGCTTACCCAATGCGGCCAAACGCAACTCAATCGGCTTGAGCCAGTGAATATCACGCTCTGGATCAAGCATGAACTTCAGAAACACCATAAACAGGAAGGAGCCGCCGAAGGTGGCAATCATGGGATAGGCGTTGGTGAGCACCGTGCCGTAGCGCTCGGGATCATCCAGCGCCATGTTAATCACTTCCATGTTACTCAGCCCAGTGATCACCGACACGATGACGATGGGGAATACCAAGCGCATGCCAAACACCGCGATCAAAATACCCACGGTGAGGAACATTTTTTGCCAAAACTCGGTCATGTTGCGCAGAACGGCAGCATTGACCACGGCGTTGTCGAAAGACAGGGAAATTTCTAGAATACCCAATACCACCACCAACCACAGGGCTGTGAGCAAGCCCATGCCCGAGTGCACACCCCACCACAGGGCCAATGCGGTGCACACCGCTGAAAAAACCAAAGAAAATCCGTAAGTTTTAAGCACAAAGACCTCGACAGAGCAGCAAAAAATTGTCGCCCAGTGTATCGCTTATTTTCGGGTCGTCAACCCGAGTTTTCCACAAGTGCTGGGCCCTTGAATATAAACAGATTACAGGGAATGTTCGCTGTTGGGCGTTTTATGTAAAGATGGATTAAAGCAAGAACAAAATCCGGCAGACTGTGGTCTGATGAGCACTCCAAACAATAACGACAAACCGGACATGAAGCAGCAAACCAGAGCAGGTGGCACCAGAACGACAACACAGACCGGACTGGGTGCCCGATTGGGCAGTGTCTTTCTGGCCATGGCGCTCACTGCCTGCGCCTCGATCAAAGACCAACGGCCGCAAATCGACAATAAAACAAGCAACGCGAGCTTTAAGCCACTTGTGGCCCCAGGCTCGGCACAGCCGCCGGCCCAATGGTGGACAGACTTTGCAAGTCCCCAACTGAACACACTGATTGAAAAAGCACGCGCTGATAACCTCACCCTGGCCGCAACAGAGGCCCGAGTACGCGCCGCACGGGCCAGCGTGCAGGCGGCCAACGCCGGATTTTTTCCTAGCCTAACCCTGAATGCTGGTCGGCAAGAAAACACCGTCAAAGGGGTGAGCATTCAAGGGCAAGCAACCAACAACCGGGGGCTTTTTACCTCGGCTTCTTTTGTGGCCAGTTACGAGATTGATCTGTGGTCTCGGGTGCGCAGTACTGCGGAGGCCGCGCAGTACCAATTGCGGGCCACTGAATTTGAGCTGAAAGCGGCAGAGATCACCATTGTGGCAGACCTGGCAAGCACATGGGCGCAATGGGTGGCCGCGGAGCAAACGGTGAGCTTGCTTGGCGATGAGCTCAAGGGCTTTAAAACCAATCTTGATTTGGTGGAACTGCGCTTTCGCCAAGGCATCGCGGTGGCTTCAGACGTGCTTCAACAACGCCAATTGGTAGAATCGGCGCAAGGCAACCTTGCCCAGGCACAAGCCAATCGGGATGTATTGCTCACCGCACTGGGTATTTTGGTGGGGGAGCCACCCAATCGGCTTGGTTTGAACAGTGAACCCCTGCCGACGCTTGGCCCCCTCCCCTCCACGGGCGTGCCTTCAGCGGTGCTCCATCGCAGGCCAGACGTTCAACAAGCCTGGATGCAAGTGCTGGCCGTGGACCGCAATGTGGCCGCCGCCATTGCCAATCGCTTTCCCCAAGTCAGTTTGCGGGCCAGCTTCAGCGACCAAACACGAAGCAGTGATTTTTTGTTCGACAATTGGGTGCGCAACTTGAGCGTCAACCTGGTTGCGCCTTTGTTTGACGGCGGCGCGCGCTCGGCCGAGGCGGACCGCCAACGGGCGCTGCTGGACCAGGCAGTGGCGCAATACCAGGCTGCAGCACTCAATGCCCTGGCCGATGTGGACAATGCGCTGGTGCAGGAGAGCCGGCAACGCGAGGTGGTGGACAGCACAGTTCGCCAATTGGAGTTGGCCGAACTCAGCTTGCAAAGGCTGTTTGCGGGTTACCGAAACGGCACGGTGGATTACATTGCCATTTTGGACGCCCAACAAAGCACCAGCCAACTTCGGCGCAATCTGCTCAGTGCCCGCCAGCAGTTGCTAGATTTCAGGATTTCGCTCTACAGGGCAATCTCGGGCGCCCTCCCCAACACTTAAACCAACACGAAGTACATGATGAATACAGATACAAAGCTTGAACACAAGCCCTTGTTCAAACGCCGGTGGGTACAAGGGGTGCTGGCGGTGGCCGTGCTCGGCGCGGGCGTGCTCGCCTCGGAGGTGCTGATTGCCACCGCCCCCACCGCCAGCCGAAAGCCACCTGAGCGGCAGGCCAGGCTGGTGACCACCCAAACCGTGCAAGCGGGCGACCACGCTGTGAAGTTGCTTGGATATGGCACTGTTCAGGCTGAGCAACAAATCAACTTTCAAGCCCGGGTGAGCGGCACGGTTAAAAAAATCGGCCCCAAATTTGTGCCGGGTGCCACCTTCCAGCAAGGGGAGGTTTTGGCTGAGCTTGATCGCACCGACTACGAGATTGCGCTGCAAACTGCACAGGCCAGCCTCGCGCAAGCGCAATCGGCACTCATTTCGGAGCAAGGCAACCAGGTGGTTGCACAAGCGGATTTCGACCTGCTCGGGCTGGATGTGAACGAACGCGAGAAAGCCTTGATTTTGCGCAGCCCCCAACTGGAAGCTGCCAAGGCCAATGTGCAATCTGCCCAGGCCGCTGTGGCACAAGCGCGTGTCAACTTGGAGCGCACGGTACTACGTGCACCTTTTGATGGCGTGGTGGTGAGCCGGGAAGCGAGTGTTGGGGCCCAGGTGAGCGCCAGCACCAACCTGGGCGTGCTGGCCAGCAGCCAAAACTTTTGGGTGATCACAGGCGTGCCACAGGCGGACCTGCAGTGGATCCGATTCCCTGGAGGCGGCCAGGCGGGCTCCACCGTGTGTGTGAGTGACGCAAGCCGTGCAGAAGACCATTGCCATCCAGGCCGTGTTCTGAGTTTGCAAAGCAACGTGCAAGACAACGGCCGGCAAGCCCAGGTACTGGTGGAAATACCACGCAGTAAAAAGCAAGGCCTGCAACCCCTGCTGCTCTCGCAGTATGTGAAGGTTCGATTTAATGGCATCACTGTGCCCAAGGTTTTCAAACTGGACCCAGCCCATGTGCGTGGCAACACGGTGTGGATTAATAAGCAAGGCGAACTGGACGTGCGCAACGTGCAGGTGGTGTTTAGATCATCTGAGTATGTGTTGGTGGGCGAGGGCCTGAAGGACGGGGAAGAAATCATCACTTCCAACCTGGGGGCCGCCATCCAAGGCATGGCCATTCGCACTGGCGAACAAACACCCGCAAAACCTTGAAGGGACGAGCAC
>DASUEF010000028.1:0-2823 GCA_036275215.1 Limnobacter sp.
GCCGAGCCCGACCTCTTTTTTGGAGGGGCGGACCCAGGCTCCTTCAGGCCCAGCAAGGGAGCAACAGGTTTTCAGCGAGAAACAAGCCTCTGCTCGGCCTTGGGCTGTCAACGACGCACAGCCTGTGGTCTGCTGGGCAACAAGCCTGCAGGGCCTTGGGCCAGCCAGAAGGCGCGGCTTGTGGCCAAATGAGGCCACGGGCTGGGCAACCTGCTACGCCGGTCGAGTGGCCATCAAAGACTCCAGCAACTCCAAGCGATGCCGATGCGGTGCCGTGATGGCATAAAACCGCTCCTGCAGCACATTGGAGTGCCCCACCTTCACCAACACTCCTGTTCGCAATTCGTCTTGCACCACCACCTCGGGAAGTACGGTGAGCCATCCACTGTCACGGGCAATCAATCGCAGCATCGCCATGTCATCCACTTCGGCGCGCACGCGCGGGGTCACGTTGGCGGAGGCACAGAGGGCATCAAATTGGGAGCGCAGTGCACTGCGTTGGCCTGGCAGGGCGAGTTCAAGGCCATCCAGGTCTTCGGGTATGCGCAATGTTTTCGATTTCCATCGCTTGGCGGGGCCCACCAGGCAAATGTCCTGGCTGCCCAAAAAACGACAGTGCAAAGGGCGGTCGGGGTCTGTGGGCACGGTCTCGTTGGCCAGCACGACATCCAATTGGTGTTGCACGAGTCGCTCTATCAGGTCTTCCAGCAGGCCCGATTCCAGGGTCAGCACCACGGAGGGGTCTGCCATCAGGGGGCGTATCCAGTTTTCTTGGTAGTTGCGCGACAAGGTGCCCACACTGCCCACTCGGATACGCGTGGTGCCCGAGGCACTGCCCTGAAGGCGACCCAACATCTCTTGCCCCAAGCCAAAGATGTCTTCAGCGTAGGCAAACACCAGTTGGCCGGTGTCTGTGAGGGCCAGGCGACGTCCCTCACGCGCAAACAAAGCATCGCCAATCCGTTCCTCCAGTTGTTTAATCTGGGTGGACACGGCCGACTGTGAGGTGTGCAGCTCCGTGGCGGCGCGGGTTAAATGGCCGAGTTTGGCCACCCGCCAGAAGTAGAATAGGTGATGAAAGTTGAGTTGGTTGATTTGCATTGTTCTAATTTTAAGAACATTTAGTTCGAATCATTGTATTTTACAGAACTCCGAGACTTGAGCATCATCTGCCCGGCGAAGTTAAACAAGGCGGTTTTATGGATTCACTCTCGATGGTTATCTCGGCAAGCGCACTGGCACCCACGGTGTTGCTGGCCCTGCTTGCTTTGCTGGGTCATCTTCAGTTGCTGCCAGAACGCAAACTTTGGCGGTTGTTTCGCATCCTTCTTATCACTTTGCTGGTTTGCACCGTGGTCACGGCGCTGGGGCATGCCCAGGCGTGGTACCTACCAACCGGGCTCAAACTCACCACCTTTGGTGTGCTCATGGCTGTGCTGGTGCAGTTGCTGGGCACGGTGATTGGTGGCTTTTCCTCGCGTTATCTGCAAGGCGAACCCGGTCAGGCACGCTACTTGGCTGCCCTGTCCGCCGTGTTGGCCGCTGTTCACCTGCTGCTGATTGCAGACAATTGGCTGGTGCTTATTGCAGCTTGGTCTATGGTGGGCACCGCCTTGCAACACTTGCTGTGTTTTTATCCTGACCGCGCATTTGCGCGCTTGGCTGCTCACAAGAAAAAACTCGCTGATGTGCTGGCCGACGGCCTGCTGATAGCCGCCGCGTCGCTTGCATGGCTGGAGACCGGCAGCGGCAGCATTTCTGCGCTGGGCGATTACGTGGCCCAACAAGGCATGTCTCTTGCGCTGCAAGCCAGTGCAATGGCCTTGGTGTTGGCTGTGATATTGCGCACCGCGCTGATGCCCGTACACGGCTGGTTGATCCAGGTGATGGAGGCGCCCACACCCGTTTCTGCCCTGCTGCACGCTGGCGTGGTTAACTTGGGTGGCTTTGTGCTGATCCGCTTTGCACCCATGCTCGAGCAAGCTATGTTTGCACGCACGCTACTCCTGGCGTTCGGCTTGGCGACCGCTGTGCTGGCGGGCATGGTGATGCTCACGCGCATCAGCATCAAAGTGCGGCTGGCATGGTCCACGGTGGCGCAAATGGGCTTCATGCTGCTGGAATGTGCCCTGGGCCTCTACACCCTAGCCGCCTTGCATTTGATGGGGCATTCACTGTACAAAGCACACGCCTTTCTAGCCGCCTCCACGGTGGTTCGCCAAGCCAGGCAAGAGGCCTTGTGGGGCAAAGCCCGCCCCCACGCCCTGACTTTGCTGCTTGCACCAGTGCTCACGGCCAGTGTTGTGTTTGCCGTGCAAATGCTGTTGGACCACACACCCTGGCCATGGTGGTGGAGCGTGATGCTGGGCCTGGCCTGGGCCCCCATGCTTTGGTTTCAATCTGGGAATGCCGACGCAATAGCACCTTTGCGCCACACAGTGCTGGGCGGTCTGATGGTTTGCGCACTCACCGCCGCAGCGCTGCTGGCACACAGCATACCGCTGGGCATTGCAGACACCCACAACCATGCCTTGGGCATGTTGGCGCTGCTTGGAATGCTTCTACTCTACAGCGCGCTTGTGCTGATGCAACTGCGACCAAAGGCGATTGCACGTTGGCAGCGCTGGAGCTATGCCGGCTTTTATGTGGATGAAATTTATACACGACTCGCCCTGCGAATCTGGCCCACCCAATGGACACAAAGCCCTTGGCAAAGCAACGGCAGCGAACACATCCCCAGGAGATTGCAGTGAACACCGATTTGGCTCACCTCATTCACACAGCCTGCGCGCAAGCCTGCGAGACCATCGCGCCCGCCTGGCC